>JAKMCZ010000138.1 GCA_022428185.1 Alphaproteobacteria bacterium
GCCAAAAAGGCAAGCCGTTCGAACAAATGCACGTCCTGCTCGTTTTTGATGAGCGCCCCGTGCAGCGGCTGAATCATCTTACCCGCATCTTGCTCGCGCAGTGTTTCAGGGTCAATATCCTCATTCATCAGCAGCTTCAGCCAATCCAGCAATTCAGATGTTGATGGCTTCTTCTTCAAGCCCGGCACATCGCGCACTTCGTAAAAAGAGCTGAGCGCGCTTTTCACCAAACGGTCTTTAATGTCGGGATAATGCACATTGATGATTTGGCTCATCGTGTCGGCATCGGGGAATGAAATATAGTGGAAGAAGCAACGGCGCAAAAATGCGTCAGGCAATTCTTTCTCATTATTTGAGGTGATGATAACCAATGGGCGCTGCGCGGCCTTAATGGTTTCGCCGGTCTCGTAAACATAAAATTCCATGCGGTCGAGCTCTTGCAGCAAGTCGTTTGGAAATTCGATATCGGCTTTATCAATCTCGTCAATCAGCAGCACGACGCGCTCTTCATGCGCGAAGGCTTCCCACAGCTTGCCTTTATTGATGTAGTTTTTCACGTCTTTGACGCGCTCATCGCCCAACTGGCTGTCGCGCAAACGGGTGATGGCATCATATTCATAAAGCCCCTGTTGCGCTTTGGTGGTCGATTTAATGTGCCACGTAATCAGCGGCATGTTCAGCGCTTTCGACACTTCCTCGGCCAGCACGGTTTTGCCGGTGCCGGGCTCGCCCTTAATCAGCAATGGACGCTCCAGCGTCAACGCGGCGTTTACGGCAATGCGTAAATCTTCCGTGGCAATATAATTCTCGGTTCCCTGAAATTTCTCGGTCATGAATCTTCCTATTTCTTAGCCAATTTTGGCCTGACAGCAGAACGCCCCTCATAGAGGGTCACATATGGCGGCAGAGATTAAGGGCAAGGTGTTGGCTGCGCAACCCCATATTGCCTGTGAAGATTGAGTTATCGCCGCTTGATTTAACGCGGCAGATTGAATATAGAAATTGCGCTTGCCAAATGGCAGGGCGTGAAATGAAAACTTTGAAAGAGGCTCAGATGGCGACCCGGCTACCAAAGAATTATACGCCCAGCGACAAAGAACCGTTTATGAACGCCAAGCAGCGCGAATATTTTCGTCGCAAGCTGCTTGATTGGAAAGAAGATATTGTCAAAGGCACCAGAGAAACGGTTATCGGTCTGCAAAATGAAAGCGTGCAACACCCTGATGACGTTGATCGCGCCAATTCGGAAGCCGAAAAGCAGCTCGAATTGCGCACCCGCGACCGTCACCGCAAATTGATTAATAAAATCGATCAAGCGCTCAGGCGCATTGAAGACAAGACTTATGGCTATTGCGAAGAAAGCGGTGAGCCGATTAGTTTGAAGCGGCTTGACGCGCGCCCGATTGCCACTTTGGGTCTGGAAGCGCAAGAGCGACACGAGAAACGCGAGCGGGTTTATCGCGACGACTGATTCTCTCATTGCACGGCTTTTTCGACCGCTGTCGCGACTTATTCACAGTCCAAAAATATTCGATTACTCAACCATTTCAATGGCTTAATTTTGTTCTGGACAAATAGAACAAAATAAGAACATAATGGTCCATTGCTCGCATAAGTGAGCTATGAAATAACGGAGGAGACGTAATGGCTGAAGTGGTGAACCTCATGGAAAAGAGTGAAGAGAAAAAGAAGGCGCTGGAGGCAGCTCTTTCGCAAATCGAGAAGAATTACGGCAAAGGCTCGGTGATGAAGCTGGGCGATCCGGAAAATATCGTTGAGATTGAATCGATCTCAACCGGTTCGTTGGGGCTTGATGTTGCGCTGGGTATTGGCGGTCTGCCAAAAGGTCGGGTTATCGAAATTTACGGGCCGGAAAGCTCGGGCAAAACCACGTTGGCGCTGCATACGGTTGCCGAAGCTCAAAAAACCGGCGGCATTTGTGGCTTTATCGACGCCGAACACGCGCTAGACCCGACTTATGCCAATAAGCTGGGTGTCAATATTGAGGATTTGCTGATTTCGCAGCCCGATAATGGCGAGCAAGCGCTGGAAATCGCCGACACATTGGTGCGCTCCGGCGCGGTTGATGTGCTGGTTGTTGACTCGGTGGCGGCTCTGACACCGCGCGCTGAGCTGGAAGGCGATATGGGCGACAGTCTGCCCGGTTTGCAAGCCCGTTTGATGAGCCAAGCGCTGAGAAAGCTGACCGGCTCGATTGCGCGTTCCAATACAATGGTAATTTTCATCAATCAGATTCGGATGAAAATCGGCGTGATGTTCGGTTCGCCCGAAACCACGACCGGCGGTAATGCACTGAAATTTTATTCATCGTGCCGTCTGGATATTCGCCGCATTGGCGCGATTAAAGACCGTGACGAAGTCATCGGTAATCTGACCCGCGTCAAAGTGGTGAAGAATAAAGTTGCACCGCCTTTCCGTGTTGTTGAGTTTGATATTCTTTACGGCGAAGGCATTTCAAAAATGGGTGAGTTGATTGACCTCGGCGTCAAAGCCGGTGTGGTTGAGAAATCGGGTAGCTGGTATAGCTATGGCCCGCAGCGCGTTGGGCAGGGTAAGGAAAACACCCGTAAATTCCTCCTCGAAAATCCCGATATCGCAGCCGAGATTGAAGAAAAAATTCGCGCCGATGCCGGTCTGGTTGACATTGAAGAGTTGACCAAGGATGAAGCCGAAATGGCTGAGGGGCAAGACGATGAACCACCAATGGAAGAAGTAGCGGGCTAATCCGCTGCCTCGACTGGACAGAAAAGACCCGGCGCGCGCGTTCGGGTCTTTTTTTTGTTTATCGGACTTGATGTTGGGCTTTTCGGCAGGGCAATTTGTCATGCGCTTGTGCTTGTCGCCCCCGCTCGGAGCGGTTACAACAAAGCAAGAGTGAGGTAAGCATGTCGACTGGCTTGGCGGATGTCCGCACTGCATTTCTGGATTTTTTCGGTGATCGGGAGCATGATCTTGTCGCCTCGAGCCCGCTTGTGCCGCTTAATGACCCGACCCTGCTGTTTACCAATGCCGGTATGGTGCCGTTTAAAAATTATTTTACCGGTCAAGAAACACCGCCCTACCAACGCGCAGCGTCCTCCCAAAAATGCGTCCGCGCTGGCGGCAAGCATAATGACCTCGATAATGTCGGCTACACGGCGCGCCATCACACTTTCTTTGAAATGTTGGGCAATTTTTCGTTTGGCGATTACTTCAAAGAAGAAGCGATTGATTATGCATGGACGTTCCTGACCAAAGAGCTTGATATCCCGTCCGATAAATTACTGGCGACGGTTTATGCCGAAGATGAAGAAGCATTTGGTTTGTGGCAAAAGATTGCCGGACTGCCGGAAGAGAGAATAATCCGCATTGCGACCAGCGATAATTTTTGGTCGATGGGCGATACCGGCCCTTGCGGCCCGTGCTCTGAAATCTTTTTCGACCATGGTGAGAGTATTGCCGGTGGTCCACCCGGCAGCCCCGATGAAGATGGTGACCGCTTTATCGAAATTTGGAATCTGGTGTTTATGCAATTTGAGCAGCAGGCGGACGGCACCCGTATTGATTTACCTAAGCCCAGCATCGACACCGGTATGGGGCTGGAGCGCATTGGCGCATTGCTGCAAGGCAAACACGATAATTACGACACCGACCTGATTTATCATCTGATAGAGGCCTCGGCCGACCACTCAAATATGTCGATTGACGGCGCACATAGTGTCAGCCACCGCGTCATTGCCGACCATTTGCGCTCATCGGCCTTTCTGATTGCCGATGGCGTGCTGCCGTCGAATGAAGGGCGGGGCTATGTTTTGCGCCGTATCATGCGCCGCGCCATGCGCCATGCGCATATGCTGGGCACGAAAGAGCCGCTTTTGTGGCAGCTTGTGCCGGCGTTGAAAACGCAAATGGCGGCGGCTTATCCGGAATTGGAACGGGCCGGTGCGTTGATTGTCGAGACTTTGAAACATGAAGAAGAACGCTTCCGTGATATGCTGGGACGCGGGCTGAAACTGCTTGATGAAGAGGTCGGCAATCTGTCGGGCGATACATTGTCGGGTGATGTCGCGTTCAAGCTTTATGACACTTACGGCTTTCCGCTTGACTTAACCCAGGACGCTTTGCGCGAGCGCGACCTGTCTGTCGATACGGACGGGTTTGACGCGGCGATGGAAAAGCAGCGTGCCGAAGCGCGCGCCAATTGGACAGGCTCGGGGCAGGAAGAAACCGAAGCCGTGTGGTTTGACTTGCGCAATCAGTTCGGCGCGACCGAGTTTGTCGGCTATCAGTCATTCGCCGCCGACGGGCAAGTGCTGGCGATTGTTAAAGACGGTAAGCCGGTTGAGGCGGCAAGTGCAGGCGATGAGGTCGCCATCATGCTCAACCAAACCCCGTTTTACGCTGAAAGCGGCGGGCAGGTGGGCGATAGCGGTCATATATCCGACGAGCATGGTCTCGCGATTGAGGTTTCCGATGCGCAAAAGCGGCTCGGCGATGTGCATGTTCTTATCGGTAAGCTGAATTCGGGTGAGCTGCAAACCGGCGCAACCGTGCATCAGGAAATTGACAATCAACGCCGCGACGCAATTCGCGCCAATCATTCAGCCACCCATTTGCTGCACGAGGCGTTGCGCCAAGTGTTGGGCGCGCATGTCACGCAAAAAGGGTCACTGGTGAACGAACATCATCTGCGCTTTGATTTTTCGCATCCGCGCGGCATGAACGACAATGAAATCGATGCGGTCGAGCGGATGGTCAATGGTATTATTCGCCAAAACGAAGAAGTCGCGACGCGCTTAATGACGCCCGATGAGGCCATTGAAGCGGGCGCGCTGGCGCTGTTTGGTGAAAAATACGGCGACGAGGTGCGCGTGCTTTCTATGGGGGTCGGGCGCGATGATGAGGTGTCCAGTGCCTATTCGGTAGAATTGTGCGGCGGCACGCATGTCGAGCGCTTGGGTGATATCGGATTGTTGAAAATTTCTCACGAGGGCGCGGTGGCGTCCGGCGTGCGCCGTATTGAGGCGCGCACAGGCGCGGGCGCATTGGCGCAAATCGCGGCGCATGAACATGTGTTGCACGAGGCAACAGGCGTGTTGAAGGTCGCTGTTGAAGATTTGCCGGCGCGCATCAGCAAGCTGGTTGATGAGAGAAAATCGCTCGACCGCGAATTGGAAGAAGCCAAAAAGAAATTGGCGCTGGCTGGCGCATCAGGCCAAGCAGCCGGTGGTGATGACCCGATAAGCGAGGTCAATGGCACAAAGTTTATGGCGCGCTGTCTTGATGGGCTTCCGGCCAAGCAATTGCGCGGTCTGGTCGATGACGGCAAAAAACAAATCGGCAGTGGTGTGGTGGTATTTATCGGGATTGACGATGACAAGGTAGGCATCGCCATTGGCGTGACCGATGATTTGACCGATAAATTTGACGCTGTCGAATTGGTGCAAGCGGGTTCGGCGGCATTGGGCGGCAAAGGCGGCGGTGGCCGCCCCGATATGGCGCAAGCCGGTGGCACCGATACGGGCGCTGCTCAAGCCGCCATCGCGGCTGTTGAAAAGCTGCTCTAAAGCGATTTAGGCCGAGAGCGCTGCTTCCAGATTTTCATTTAACTTGTCGATAAAGCCTTCAGTGGTCAGCCAGCTTTGGCCTTCGCCGACCAATAAGGCCAAATCTTTCGTCATAGCGCCACGTTCAACAGTGCTGACGCAGGTTTTCTCCAACGTCGTCGAGAAATGCGCCAACGCCTCATTTTTATCAAGCTCAGCGCGCTTTGACAGGCCGCGCGTCCAAGCAAAAATCGAGGCGATGGAGTTGGTCGAGGTGTCTTCGCCGCGCTGATGCGCGCGGAAATGGCGCGTCACTGTGCCGTGAGCCGCCTCGGCTTCCATTGTTTTGCCATCGGGGGTGAGCAGCACGGAGGTCATTAAGCCAAGCGACCCGAAGCCCTGCGCCACGGTGTCGGACTGCACATCGCCATCATAGTTCTTGCAAGCCCAGATAAATTTACCATTCCATTTAAGGGCGGCGGCGACCATGTCGTCAATTAGACGGTGCTCATAACCGATACCCAGCTTATCGAATTGGTCTTTGAACTCGGCATCGAAAACCTCTTGGAACAAATCCTTAAAGCGTCCGTCATAGGCTTTCAAAATGGTGTTTTTGGTCGACAGATAAAGCGGCCAACCGCGGTCGACCGAATAAAGCATGCAGGCGCGGGCGAAGTCGCGAATGCTATCGTCGAGATTATACATTGCCATTGAGACGCCGCCGCCGGGGAAATCATAAACATCAAATTCCTTAACGTCGCTGCCGTCTGCGGATTCCCATTTCATCGTCAGCTTGCCCTTGCCCGGAACGACAAAATCGGTCGCGCGATATTGGTCGCCAAAAGCATGGCGACCGATAACAATCGGGTCGGTCCAGCCGGGCACAAGGCGCGGAACATTGCGGCAAATAATCGGCTCACGAAATACCGTGCCACCCAAAATATTACGAATGGTGCCATTGGGTGAGCGCCACATTTGCTTCAGATCAAACTCCTCAACGCGGGCTTCGTCCGGTGTGATGGTGGCGCACTTAACGCCGACACCGACCTCTTTAATCGCTTCCGCCGCGTCGACGGTAATTTGGTCGTCAGTATCGTCACGCGCCTCAATGCCGAGGTCGTAATATTTGAGATCGATATCAAGATAAGGGCTGATGAGCTTATCTTTAATCATCTGCCAGATGATGCGCGTCATCTCATCGCCATCAAGCTCGACGATAGGATTTTCAACTTTGATTTTTGTCATTATGACCCCTCATGTCTGCCTTTGACCCTATAGCAAAATGCCCGCATTGATTAAACCCCGACTTTGGCTTATTTCACGCTGATGGAACAAAAAACAACACCGCCGCCGGCGATTATACTGGTTGGCGCGCAATTGGGCGAGAATATAGGCACCGTTGCGCGCGCCATGCTTAATTTCGGATTGACGGATTTGCGTTTGGTTAGCCCCCGCGCGGGCTGGCAGATGGACCGCGCGCGCAAGGCATCTGCCGGTGCTGAGGTGTTGATTGAGAACCACCGGTTGTTTGACACAGTAGCCGAGGCAACGGCTGATATGAGCTTCGTTGTGGCGACCACGGCACGTCAACGCGATATGGTGAAACCGGTCTTAACACCAGCGCATATGGCACAAGAGATGCGCGCGCGACAGGCGCAAGGTCTGGCACAAAGTGGGATATTATTCGGCTGCGAGCGCGCCGGATTGGACAATGAGGATATTTCACGCGCCGATGCGATTTGCAGCGTGCCGCTTAATCCGGAATTTTCATCGCTCAATCTGGCCCAAGCGGTTTTGCTGATGGGATATGAATGGTATCAGGCCGTTGATGCCACGCCCCCGACGCAGTTTGATTTGCAAGAGGCCGAACCGGCGACGCGCGGCGACATTAACGCCATGTTTGCGCATCTCGAAGCTGCGCTTGATGCCAGCGGTTTTTTGGCACCGCCGGAAAAGAAACCGGCTATGGCGCGCAATATTCGCAATATTTTTAATCGTACCACGCTGACCGACCAAGATGTTCAGACCCTGCGCGGCATTATTA
>JAKMCZ010000147.1 GCA_022428185.1 Alphaproteobacteria bacterium
AGCTCAGGGCCAACCACAATCACCGAACGACCCGAATAGTCGACACGCTTGCCGAGCAGGTTTTGGCGGAAACGCCCCTGCTTGCCTTTCAGCATATCGGATAGAGATTTCAGCGGGCGCTTATTGCCGCCTGTAATGACGCGGCCACGCCGCCCATTGTCAAACAGCGCATCAACAGATTCCTGCAACATGCGTTTTTCGTTGCGGACAATAATGTCAGGCGCGCGCAATTCGATAAGTCGCTTCAGGCGGTTATTGCGATTGATGACGCGACGATATAAGTCGTTCAAATCAGAGGTCGCAAAGCGGCCACCATCGAGCGGCACGAGCGGACGCAATTCCGGCGGAATGACCGGCACAACGTTCAAAATCATCCATTCCGGACGACTGCCCGAGCGCAAAAATGCCTCAACCACTTTCAGACGCTTAGCCAGTTTCTTCGGCTTCAGCTCAGTGGTCGCTTCGGCAATGCCGACACGCAATTCTTCGCGCAACTCTTCCAGATTAAGCTCTTCAAGCATAACGCGGACGGCTTCCGCGCCGATACCGGCAACAAAATTATCTTCGCCATGCTCGTCTTGCGCGTCGAAATATTCTTCCTCGGTCAATAATTGACCTTCTTCAAGCGGCGACAACATCGGGTCGAGCACAATGAAGTTTTCAAAATACAGCACACGCTCCAAATTTTTCAGCGTCATATCGAGCAACAGCCCGATGCGGCTTGGCAATGATTTCAAGAACCAAATATGCGCGACCGGTGCAGCCAGTTCGATATGACCCATACGCTCGCGACGCACTTTGGTCAGTGTCACTTCAACACCACATTTTTCGCAGATAATGCCTTTAAATTTCATCCGCTTATATTTGCCGCACAGACATTCATAGTCCTTAATCGGGCCGAAAATTCGAGCGCAGAACAGGCCGTCCCGCTCCGGCTTAAAGGTGCGATAGTTAATCGTCTCCGGCTTTTTAATCTCACCATATGACCAGGAAAGTATTTTCTCCGGGCTGGCGATTGAAATGCGGATTTGATCGAAGGCCTGTTGATTGGCCTGCGGATTGAAAATGTTCATGACCTCTTGGTTCATGCTCGTCTCCTGCATAACGGCTTGCGCCGTCTTAGTCCTGTGTATCTTTGCGGCTCTCAGTCAATTCGACATTGAGACCCAAAGACCGGATTTCTTTCACCAACACATTAAAGCTTTCCGGAATACCGGCTTCGAATGTGTCATCACCTTTAACAATCGCTTCATAGACTTTCGTCCGTCCCGCCACATCGTCCGATTTGACAGTCAGCATTTCTTGCAATGTATAGGCAGCACCGTAAGCTTCCAGCGCCCAAACTTCCATCTCGCCGAAGCGCTGACCACCAAATTGCGCCTTACCACCCAACGGTTGCTGGGTCACAAGACTGTAGGGGCCGATGGAACGGGCGTGGATTTTATCGTCAACCAGATGGTGCAGTTTCAACATGTAGATGTAACCGACAGTCACCTTGCGGTCGAACGGTTCGCCCGTGCGGCCATCGTGCAATTGCACCTGACCGGAGCTATCAATTCCCGCCTTGCCAAGCATATCGACAATGTCGCCTTCAACCGCACCGTCAAATACCGGTGTCGCCACCGGCACGCCACGACGTAGCGTTTGGCTCATTTCAATGACTTCGCCATCAGACAGCTTATTGACGGAGGGGTCGCCGGAGTAAACATCGTTCAATGTTTCCTTAACCTTCGCCACATTGCCCTCGCGTTCATAGGCACTGAGCGCATCGTTGATTTGGCGACCCAAACCGGCACATGCCCAGCCCAAATGAGTTTCGAGAATTTGCCCGACATTCATACGACTTGGCACGCCCAACGGGTTAAGCACTATATCGACCGGTGTTCCGTCATCGTGATAAGGCATATCTTCGACCGGCATAATGCGGCTGATAACACCCTTATTGCCATGGCGACCGGCCATTTTATCGCCGGGCTGCAACTTACGCTTCACGGCAACATAGACCTTAATCATCTTCATGACGCCCGGCGGCAATTCATCACCGCGCTGCAACTTATCGACTTTGTCCTCAAAGCGCGCTTCCAAAGCCGCTTTGGCTTCGTCAAACTGCTTCTTCATGGCTTCAACTTCAGCCATTGCCGCATCGTTTTTCAACGCGATTTGCCACCATTGGCTGTTCGGCAAATCATCGAGCATGGTATTGGTAATTTTAGCATCATTGCCGACCCCTTTAGGGCCCGACGCAGCTTGCTTACCAACCAGCACTTCTTCGAGGCGCTTGTAAACATTGCGCTCCAAAATCGCCAATTCGTCATCGCGGTCTTTCGCCAGCGCTTCAATTTCTTCACGCTCAATCGCCAATGCCCGCTCATCTTTATCAATACCGTGGCGGTTGAACACACGCACTTCCACCACCGTGCCAGATGTTCCGGGCGGCAGTTTCAGTGAGGTGTCGCGCACATCAGAGGCTTTTTCACCGAAAATCGCGCGCAGAAGTTTTTCTTCCGGCGTCATTGGGCTCTCGCCTTTCGGTGTGATTTTACCGACCAGAATATCGCTCGGATTAACCTCAGAACCGATATAAACAATGCCGGCTTCATCGAGATTGCTCAGCGCTTCCTCACCGACATTCGGAATGTCACGGGTGATTTCTTCCGGCCCCAATTTCGTGTCACGCGCCATCACTTCAAATTCTTCAATGTGAATTGAGGTGAAAACATCATCGCGCACAATCCGCTCGGAAATCAAAATCGAGTCTTCGAAATTGTAACCATTCCAGGGCATGAAGG
>JAKMCZ010000164.1 GCA_022428185.1 Alphaproteobacteria bacterium
AGCTTATTTGGTCGCGATTGAGGCGCAAATCCATATAGCCGGTCAGCACGACAAGGCCGATAAGTGCAAGCGCGCCCAACCGCATCAGCCTATGGCCGTTGGCCAGTTTCTCACCGGCCAGCAAAATCGTGCCAACCGCGCCGACCGAAGCCGCTTCAGTGGGGGTGGCAATGCCGCCGAGAATTGACCCCAACACAGCGATAATCAACAAAATCGGCGGCAAAAGCGCACGCAATAAAGCGGGCAGGGCGACGCTGCGGCTCATATCGGCAGGCGGCGATTTTTCCGGCTGCGTATAGGCAACAAAAAGTTGATAAGCGATATAGAAACCAACCAGCACCAGACCGGGCAACAATGAACCTGCAAACAGTTCACCGACGGAAACCGTTTCGGGTGAGAAAATGCCTTGCTCAAGCTGTGCCTTTTGATAGGCATTGGCAATCACATCGCCGAGCAGCACAAGCACAATGCTGGGTGGAATGATTTGCCCCAGCGTGCCGGCAGCAGCGATGGAGCCTGATGCCAATGCGGGGTCATAGCCGCGCTTCAGCATGGTTGGCAGCGACAGCAACCCCATGGTTACCACCGTCGCGCCGACAATGCCGGTTGAGGCGGCGAGCAGCGCGCCGACAATCGACACTGAAATACCGAGGCCACCGCGCACCCGTCCGAACAGCAAGCTCATATTTTCAAGCAAATCTTCGGCAATGCGCGCGCGTTCCAACATAGTGCCCATAAACACAAAGAGAGGCACGGCTATCAGCACCTCATTGGTCATGGTGCCGAAAATGCGCTGCGGCAGGGCAAAGAAAAAACTGGTGTCAAACACACCAACCCAGTGGCCGACCAAACCGAATACCAGCGCTACCCCGGCCAGCGTAAAAGCGACCGGAAAGCCCGAGATTAAGAACAGGCAAGCGACGGCGAACATGATGAGGTCGAGCGCTTCAGCCATTTTCAGCCTGCATCAAAATCTGTCCGTTTTTTAAAATGCTCGACACGGCCTGTAAGCCAAGTTGCAGAGCAAAAAGCATAATCACCGTTTTCAAAAGATAGACACCCTGAATACCACTGGTTTCACGCGAGCCTTCGAGCACTGACCAAGCCATGGCAACATAATCATAGGAGACATAAGCAATCAGCAGGCAGAAGGGCAGAATGAAAAACACCGAGCCGAGCAGATTGACCAATGCTTTTCCGTGCGCCGATGCATTGGCATAAAAAATATCGACGCGCACATGCTCGTCTTGCAACAGCGTGTCGGCGGCGGCCATCATGAACAATACGCCGTGCATATAGACAATCGCTTCTTGCAGCATGATGGAGCCAATGCCGAAGACATAGCGCATAACAACGATGCTAAACTGCACCAAGACCATCGCCAGAGCCAGCCAAGCGGCACTGCGCCCTATCATATGGTTAAGGCGGTCAATCAAAGTGGCTAATTTTTGCGCTTGTTCCATCAATTCGGTCGTTAAACCTGCCGCCGCGCCAATGTGTAAGGCTCTTCGCTGCGTGCGCCCCAGGCCATCGAATTGGATAGCGAGGCTTGGAAGCTCTGCAATACTTTGGCGGTAAAGGCGTCTTTGGCGGCGGCCTCTGCCAGCACCTTGTCAGAGGTTTGCTTCAGCGCTTGCATAATCTCAGGCGCAAAGCTGCGCACTTTGACATTGTGCTTTTTCATCAGCGTGTCGAGCGCGGTGGCGTTTTTATAATTATACTCGCTGGTTGTTGACGCGTTTTCTGCGGCGCATGCATTTTGAATTATCGCGCGCTGGCTTTTGCTCAATGACTTCCAGATGTCTAAATTAATGCCGGTTGAAAGGCCTGCACCCGGTTCATGAAAGCCCGGGCAGTAATAATATTTGGCGACTTGGTGAAAGCCAAAAGCCAGATCATTCCACGGGCCGACCCATTCGCTGGCATCAATCGCGCCGCTTTTCATCGAGGGAAAAATTTCACCACCGGGCAGAGACACCGCCGCCGCGCCGAGGCGGCGCATCACTTCGCCGCCCAGTCCGGGCATGCGGATTTTCAAGCCTTTGAAATCGTCGAGTGCGTTAATTTCCTTATTGAACCACCCACCCATCTGCACGCCGGTATTGGCGGACTGAAAGGCGATGACATTAAACTTGGCGGATAGCTCTTCCCAAAGCGCGCGCCCGCCACCGAAATCAATCCATGCATTGAGCTCTTGCGCTGTCATGCCAAAGGGCACAGCGGTGAAGAAATTAAACGCGGTCGATTTTCCCTGCCAATAATATTCAGCGCCATTATACATGTCTGCCGTGCCGGTAGAGACCGCATCAAAGCTTTCAAAAGCACCGACCAATTCACCGGCGGCATAAATTTTAATTTCAATCTGTCCGTCAGTCATGGCGCTGACGCGTTTGGCGATGTTCTCAGGCGCGGTGCCGAGGCCGGGAAAGTTTTTCGGCCATGTGGTGACCATTTTCAAGCGCCGTTTGCCTTGCGCATAGGCGGGTGCGGAAACCGCAGCAGTTGCCGTGCCGGTCGCCAGCCCGCCCATCACGGCGCGACGATTAATCTTCTTACTCATCTATCCCTCCCGAACGACTTAGTCTTGGTCGTGATAAGGCTCCCAGCCCTGTTCGCCTAAAATCTGCAGCGGTTTGAAGCGCTTTTTGTAACTCATTTTGCTGCAATCTTCGATTAAATAACCGAGATAGACATGCGGCAATTTCAGCGATTTGGCACGTGCTATCTGGTCGAGAATAATATAACTGCCGAGGCTGTCAGCGGCCATATCGGGGTCGAAGAATGAATAGACAAGCGACAGCCCGTCGCGCAATTCATCGACCAATAGGCAAGCGACCAGTCGATCCCCGTCGCGATATTCAACCAGATTGGTTTTCACCGAGGTCTCTTCGACCATCGCCATATAGTCCAGCACGGTCATTTGCGCCATGCCGCCATTTTCGTGCCGCGCATCAAGATAGCGGCGTAGCAAGTCATATTGCTCGCGGCTGGTATCCGGCGACAGAACATCAGAGGTTAGCGCGGCATTGCGGTTAATGATACGGCGCAAATTACGTGATGGCGCGAAGCCCTCAACATCTATCCGCACCGAACGGCAAGCCGAGCATTTATCGCAAGCCGGACGATAAGCAATGGTCTGGCTGCGTCGAAAACCGGCATGGGTCAGATTATTGTTGATCTCAGTGGCGCGCTGACCGGCAATATGGGTAAACAACTTGCGTTCCATCATGCCTTCAATATACGGACACGGCATCGGGTCAGTAATGAAGAAAGAAGGCAGTCTGTGTCCGCTTGATTGGTTCATAATCTCACTATCTTAAAGGCCGAAATACCACGGTGCAAAAGCTGAATAAGTTAACCATAAGATAATCACCAGCGGAATGCCCGCGCGCATGAAATCGCTGAAACGGAAATTGCCCGGTGTCATCACCAGCAAATTGGTCTGATAAGCAATCGGCGTCGCAAAACTGCAGCTTGCTGCAAAGATAACCGCCAGCACAAAAGCCATTGGGTTGACTTGTAAGGCCTCGGCCAGATTGACCGCCAATGGTGTGAACAAAACAGCGGTCGCATTATTCGATAAAAGATTGGTCACAATCGCACATAATAAAAAGAAAGCGGACAGCACCAATGCCGGATTGCCATTGTCAAACAGCGACAGAAAGTGGCTGCTGATAAAGGCTGCACCGCCGGTTGCCTCCATTGATTGCGCCATCGCCAAGGCTGCGGCGACCACCAGAAAAATGCGTAAATCGAAACCGCGACCGGCTTGACGGACATTCAACACGCCGCTGGTCACCATCGTAATGGCTCCGGCTAAAGCGGCTACGACAATCGGCACCATGCCGCTGGCGGCGGCAAGAACTGTTGCAGCAAAAATCAATCGCGCACGACCGGCTTTCTCAAAGCGGGGCAGTTCGCGCGCCGACCATTCCATCAGCAGCGTATCGCGATTATGGCGCAGCCCCTCAACCGCACTTTGTTGACCAATGACGAGCAAAACATCACCGGCTTTCAGGCGAATATCGCTCATCTCATGGCGTAGCATGCGCGATCTGCGTTGCAGGCCGATAATCAGGCAATCCGTGGTGTGGGTAAAACCGGTTTGGCCGATGGCGCGTTGGGCAATACGCGAGCCGGGTGCGACCACCAGCTCAGCCAGCATGAAATCCTTGTCGCTATTTGTGTCGGTCGGCACCGATTTCATCAAATGATGGCGCAACGGGTGGTCTTTTTGTGCCAATGCGTCGGCAATTTCGCGGCGCGTCGCTGCGATATAAAGCGTGTCGCCGGCTGTCAGCGTGTGGTCGTCAAATGGTGGCAACAGAGCTGCACCTCGGCTCTCAATCATCTGCACGGTCATACCCGACAATGCCGGAAGAAAGCCGGCGGCGGTTTTTGCGCCGATAAGGTCATCGCCGAAGCGCAGTCGCAATTCGATAATGAATTGACGACCGCTATCCGTCTCATTGTCCGCAGTATCGGCCTCGCGATTGATCAAAATGCGCGGCATGACAAACAGCACATAAAGTGAGCCGACCGCCATCAAAACAAGGCCCGGAACGGTTTGCTCGAAAAAGCCAAGCTGCGTCGTGCCGAGCCGCGCTGCCGTATCGGCAACCAGCAGATTGGTCGAAGAGCCGATTAGGGTCAGCATGCCGCCGAGGATACTGATGAAGCTGAGCGCCATTAAATAGGGCGATGCTTTGGCACCGGTGCGACCGGCCATTGCCACCAGCACCGGTATCACCATGAGCACCACGGGCGTGTTGTTGAGGAAAGCCGACGCAATCATGGCCGCAATAAGCACCGTGAAGACGGCTAATTCTGGGCTGCGTATGGCGCGGCGTGATGCTTGGTCAATCAGCTTTTCAAGGGCACCTGATTGAAACAAACCCTGCGCCATCACCAGCAACGCCATAATGGTAATCAATGCCGGATTGGCAAACCCGCCCAGCATATCGCTGCTGCCGATAAGCTGTGTGCCATCGGTCGCCGTCAGCGGCGCAAAGGTAAACAGCAACATGAAGCTCAAAATGACCAGCAGAGAGGTCAGTTCCATGGATAAACGTTCGCTGGCATAAGCCAGTGTCGCCAGCCCGATGACCGCAAAGCCAATCCACATATGCATGTCAAATTCCATATCGCCCTTATACAGACAATTTGCCCTATTCCCTAGATTTACTGCCGCCTATAAGGCATAAAGCAGCAAGTAGCAGGCGGCTTTTGGAGATTCGTATGACCAGCCCGTCAGATTTACGTCAGGCTTTCGGTCAATTCGGCACCGGCGTGGCGATTATCGCCTTTCATGACCGCGAGAGCCGCCCTGTCGGTATCACGGTCAATAGCTTTGCGTCCGTATCCTTAGAGCCGCCGCTTTTGTCATGGTGCCTCGACAATAATTCGCATCTTTATCCCGATGTTGCTGCCATTGAGCGGTTCAGCGTTAATATTCTAGCCGCCGACCAGCTTGATTTATCCAATCGAATGGCGGGTGCCGGGAGCCATATTCTCGCAGCTGATGAATTTGAGGCAGGCACGGCCGACACGCCCTTATTACGCGGCGCGTTGGCGCAATTTGATTGCCATATTCGCCATAAAGTAGAGGTCGGCGACCATATTATGCTGATTGGCGGTATTGATAAGGCCGCCCATTGTCCACTTAACCGCGCCCCGCTGATGTATTTTCGCGGTACCTATGTCGGCCTCGAATTAGAGCCGCAAAATGGCTGACCTCGCCTTTATCGGGCTTGGCGTCATGGGCTATCCCATGGCCGGTCATTTGGCGACTGCCGGTCATCACGTGACGGTTTACAACCGGACAACTGAAAAAGCCGACAAATGGGTGGCGCAATATGGCGGGCATCGTGCCGACACACCGCGTGCTGCTGCCAGCGGCGCTGATTTGGTGTTTAGCTGCGTCGGCAATGATGATGATTTACGCGCGGTGATTCTGGGCGCTGATGGCGCACTGGCCGGAATGGATGCAGGCGCAATATTGATTGACCATACAACAACCTCGGCTGATGTGGCGCGCGAATTGGCGGCGGCTTGTGCAGCGCAAGATTGCGCCATGCTCGATGCCCCGGTTTCAGGCGGCGAGGCGGGTGCGATTAATGGCGCGCTGACAGTAATGGTCGGCGGCGAGGCAGCAGTGTTTGACCGCGCCACGCCGTTTATCGACCATTTTGCGCGCGCACGGCAATTAATGGGGCCGTCCGGAGCCGGGCAATTAACCAAGATGGTCAATCAAATTTGCATTGGCGGTTTGGTGCAGGGACTTTCAGAGGGTCTGGATTTTGCCGATAAGGCAGGGCTGGACGGGCGCGCCGTGATTGAGGTGATTTCCAAAGGGGCGGCGCAAAG
>JAKMCZ010000191.1 GCA_022428185.1 Alphaproteobacteria bacterium
CATGCCGACAGCATGCACTTCATCAAGGTAGGTTAGAGCGTCATATTTTTCAGCCAAGTCGCAAATCGCCTCAATCGGGGCGATGTCGCCATCCATAGAATAAACGCTCTCAAAGGCAATCAGCTTGGGGCGCGCCGAATCGGCATCGCGCAGCAGGCTTTCCAAATGGTCGATATCATTGTGTCGCCAAATCAGTTTCGAGCAACCGCTTTGGCGCACGCCTTCAATCATCGAGGCATGGTTCAACTCGTCCGACAAAATAAGACAATCAGGCAATAGCTTGGCTAAAGTCGAAATTGTTGCCTCATTGGAAATATAGCCGGAGGTGAATATCAGCGCCGCCTCTTTATCATGCAAATCGGCCAGTTCTCTTTCCAGCTCAACAATCATGTGATGCGTGCCGGAAATATTGCGCGTGCCGCCAGCGCCCGTGCCCATTGTATCAATGGCGGTTTTCATCGCCGTCATAACTTCTTTGTTTTGTCCCATGCCCAAATAATCATTTGAGCACCAGACGGTCACTTCGCGCGGTGGGTTGGCAGAATGGTTCATGGCACGCGGAAAAGCACCGGCGCTTCGCGCCAAGTCTGTGAACACGCGATAGCGACCCTCATCATGCAATGAGGCGAGCGCGTCGTCCAAATGTTTGTCGTATTCGACTGCCATTAACTTCCCTATTTATATGCCCTCAGACATAACTGATTTAGGTTTCCTAGACCAGCTTTGCCACCAAAAATGCCTATTTGCCGCAGGGTTACTCGTCATCTTTGCGGACGAAGGTAACCGCGTAATATTCCTTACCGTCGAATAAGTCACTCGGCTCGCCGGGTCCGTCAATCATCATATACCGACGCGGTGTAATCTGGCCTTCCATGCGATAGCCGCGTGCACTCATATTACGGCGGTGAAACTCCATCGCTGCAGGCGTAAACTCTTCCGCAAGAACAGTAATTCGTTCCGGTTGTTGCGCATCATCGGCCATTGCAAATCCCTCAAATTTAAGATTTTCAAAAACTAAGGCCTCAACACCGAAATGTCGAGGCCTTGAGATAGGATAGATTTCGGCTTAGTAGCCGCCCAAATCGGCATAGCGGGAGCGATGAAAATTGCTATCGCCCAGCATTTGCGACTGCACGCGCGCGCGCTTCAAATACAGGCCGACATCAACAGCATCGGTCATGCCAATGCCGCCGTGCATTTGCACGCCTTCATTGGTAATCAGACGCGCCGCTTCGCCCATGCGGGCTTTAGCCAGACTGGTGACACGCGGCACATCATTGCGCCGCTCATCAAGCGCGGATAACGCTTCCAACACGATTGAGCGGCAGATTTCCACTTCGCAGAACATTTCTGCTGCGCGGTGTTTAAGCGCCTGAAATGTGCCGATAATTGCGCCAAATTGTTTGCGTTCTTTGAGATATTCAAGCGTTGTATCAAATACCGCCTCTGCGCCGCCCAACATTTCTGCGGCGATGCAAGCGCGGCCCAAATCAAGCACATTTTCCAATTCCGGATAAGCGGCACCAATGCTGCCCAGCGCGTCATCGGCGCTCACCTCAACTCCATCAAGCGATACAATCGCCGCATTGCGGCTATCGACCATATGGGTTCGTGTCACGGTAACGCCTTTGGCTTTGGCATCGACGAGGAACATGGACAGTCCTTGCGTGTCACCGGCGCTGCCACCGGTGCGCGCCACAACAATGAGCGTGTCGGCAATATGCCCGTCAATGACGAATTTTTTCTCGCCCGACAGCTTATAACCGTCGCCCGATTTTTCTGCCGCCATAGCGACATTAGCCGGATTGTGATGATTGGTTTCTTCCAGTGCCAATGCCATCAGCATATCACCCGATGCGATTTTTGGCAGAAGTTCGGTTTTTTGCGCCCCGGACCCGGCAGCTAAAACCAGTCCCGCGCCCAAAACAGCGGTCGAATAAAGCGGTGAGGCAGCCAATGTGCGACCGGCTTCGGTCATCACAATGCCCAGTCCCATCGGGCCGAAACCCGTGCCACCATGCTCTTCGGGTATCAAAATACCGGCAAACCCAAGCTCGACAATTTGTGACCAGACCTCTTTGTCATAGCCAAAATCATCTTCGTCATCGCGCAATTTGCGCAAATTCGTCACCGGCACTTGCTCGGTGAAAAAATCCTTCGCCATATCGCGAAGCATTGTTTGTTCTTCTGTCAGCACAAGTGCCATGAGAAATCCCCCTGATATTCCAGTGTTGGCAGTGCTTAAGCGTCTGGCAGACCAAGCACACGCTTGGCGATTACATTGAGTTGCACTTCAGATGTGCCACCTTCAATCGAATTGCCTTTCGAGCGCAACCAAGAGCGGGTGACGGCCAGTTCTTTGCTGTCAAAGCCATCGCCTTCCCAGCCCAGTGCTTGCGAGCCCATCACATCAAGCAACAGTTCAAAACGGCGCTTGTTCACTTCGGTGCCGTAATATTTGAACATGGCTGATGCCGCGCCCATGCCTTGACCCGATTTGGCTTCTTCCGAAGCGCGTTTTAGCGTCAAACCAAAGGCTTGCTGGTCCATTTTATGGTCGGTAATTGCTTTGCGAATGCTGCTATCGGCAATTTTCTCGCCATCAGTGCCGAAGTTCTCTTTGGCAACGGCTTCCATGCCACCCATTGAGGCGGCACCGGCGCCCATGCCCATGCCTGAAATCATGCTGCGCTCATGCTCCAGCAGACGCTTGGCAATCGTCCAGCCCTTGTTAAGTTCGCCGACCAGATTTTCCTTCGGCACTTTAACATCGGTAAGAAAGGTTTCGCAGAACGGTGACGCGCCGGAAATCAGCTTGATGGGGCGCGCTTCCACGCCGCCATTATCCATGTCGATAAGCAGGAACGAAATGCCGTCATGCTTGACGCTGGTATCGGTGCGGACAAGACAGAAAATCATGTCGCACTGGTCTGCATATGAGGTCCATACTTTCTGACCGTTAACCAGATAATGGTCGCCCTTATCTTCGCATTTGGTTTGCAAACCGGCGAGGTCTGAGCCTGCGCCCGGCTCTGAATAGCCCTGACACCAGCGAATTTCGCCTTTTACGATCTCGGGAATGTATTTTTTCTTCTGCTCTTCGCTGGCAAATTCCAATAGCGCTGGCCCAAGCATCCATAGGCCGAAGCTGGTCAGTGCCGGACGCGCCTTAATGCGCGCCAGTTCTTCTTGCAGAACCTTGTTTTCATCTTTTGACAGTCCGCCGCCGCCATATTCAGCAGGCCATTCGGGTGCTGTCCAGCCGCGCGACGACATATTATCCATCCAGACTTTGGTGTCAGGATTGGGGTATTTGGCTTTGCGCCCACCCCATGGCATTTCGCGTTCGGGCATCGGGGTGCGAACGGATTCGGGGCAATTTGCCTCCAACCAAGCGCGGGTTTCTTCACGAAACGTATCAAGAGCGGTCATCGCTATCTCCTCAAGCTAAACTTTGCGAGAGGATAGCATGGTCGCGGTTTTGGGCAAGTGTTTCAAATTTGACACCGCGTGGCGGAGTGTCGCGGTAGAAGGGCGCGGTCGCTTTAGCGACCCCCGCTTGCCTTCCGCAAGTGAGGCGTGTTTGGCGAAGGCAAACCGCCGAAACGCGGTAAAGAGGCTATCGGAGCGAAGCTCGAACAAATATCAAGCAAGAAGGGCAATTGAGCCTCACGGCATCGCAAACCCGTTAAGGTTTTCGCCGGTGCCGGTGGCGACGTGTCGTGTCACCTTTTCGCCCTCGGCATAGCTACACAGGCTTTCAGCAATCGATTCATAGCGACCTCGGTCAGCGCCGAACGTATGCGCCGACATATGCGGTGTCATCAGCACATTATCGAGGCCGTTAAAGTCGTGCTTGGAGCCTTGATAGGGCCCGCCGCGATCTGGGTCGGCTTCGGCTTCGGTAATATTGACCGGATAGCGATACCATGTGTCGAGCGCCGCGCCGGCAATATGCTTGTTTTGCAAAGCCTCATATAGTGCGTCTTCGTCAATCACTTCGCCGCGCGCCACATTGACGATATAGGCCGTGTCTTTCATCTGCTCGAAAGCGGCTTTGTCAATCATACCCTCGGTTTCTTCATTGAGGTCGCAGGTCAGTATCAGATAATCGCTATCGGCCAGCAATTTCGGTAAATCGGCTTGCACACCAATCCAATCGAGCGGGGCAGGGGCTTTGTCGCGCTTCGAGCGGGCAATCGCCGACACATTCATATCAAAAGCGGCAGCGCGTTTGGCGACCGCTTTGGCAATCTCGCCATAACCGACAATGCCAAGCTGTTTGCCGCTCAAATCGCCGTGTCGCGCCCAAGATGCGGCATTGCGACCGGCGCGTTTCCAGTCACCTGCCAACATATCGCTATGCATGGTTCTGAGTTCCAGCGCGTGTTCCAGCATCGCGCCCATAACATATTCTGCCATTGGCGCGGCATGGCCGCCGGCATTACAGAATATCAAACCCTCGGACAAAAAACCGGCGTCGAGCCAGTCAATGCCAACCCAGGGTTGCAGCAGGATTTTCAGTTTCGGCGCTGCCATTAACGCGCCAAAATTGCCGGGTGTAAGAATAAAATCGGCGCTCATGACCGCCGCTTCGCAGTCCGCGAGCACCGCATCGCGCGCCGCTATATCGTCATCGCACGGCCACGTCACGACCTGCCAATCATCTTGCTTGGCGGCAAAATTTGCGTCGATAATGGGTGCGAAATTGACGCCCATTTGGCCGAAAACGGCTACTTTTCGAGTCATGCGCGTTTTCCGACTTCCTCAACCGCAAATTCGGTCACGCTTTTATAGTCAGCTTTACCATTGGGCGCGCGGAAGGGCGGGCCACCATGAAAAACATGTTTCGGAGTTTTGTAGGCCGCCAGTTTCGACTTGCAGAAGATTTTCAAATCCTGTTCGTCAAACTCGCCGCCATCAACGGTTTTGACGACGGCTGTGACCGCCTGACCCCATTTTTCATCGGGTACGCCGACAACCAATGCATCGTCGATCGCATCATGCAGCTTCAGTGCTTCCTCGACTTCCTCGGGGTAAATCTTTTCACCGGCGGAATTGATGCACACGGAGCCTCGACCGAGCAGGGTTAATTCGCCTTCGGGTGAAACCAAGCAATAATCGCCCGGAATAGAGAAGCGTTGACCGTTAATCGTTTTGAAGGTCGAAGCGGTTTTCTCTTCGTCTTTATAATAACCCAGCGGTATCGGCCCACCGAATGCGATAAATCCCGGCGTTTCGCTGCCCCACGGAATTTCATTGTCGTTTTCGTCAAACACTTTGCAAAAATCATTCGTGGTGAATTTTGCGGTTTTGACGGGCATGTCTTTCATGGTGATGGAAGAGCCGAAACCGACGGCTTCGGAAGAGCCGAAACTGTCTGCCAGCATGCATTCATCGGGCAGATAATCGAGCATTTCCTGCTTCACTTCCATCGACCACATGACGCCTGACGAAACAATCGAGGCGACTGAGCCGGTGTCATATTTGCCCGGATTGTCTTTCAATTCCTGCAACATTGGTTTGGCAAATGCGTCGCCGACAATCGCCATATACTCAACGCCGCGCCGTTCAACGGTTGACCATAATTCGCCTGAATTGAGCGAGGCGGCCTCAAGCGTCACAATCGTGCCGCCCGCCATAATAACCCCCATAGCGGTAAACAGGCCGGTGCCGTGCATCAGCGGACAGGCCGGAATATAGACCTGCCCGGGCCCTTGTGTTTTCAGATGCGCCAGCAACTCGTCCATTGTCTCAGGCACGTCGCCCAGCGCGCGCAGCGCCAGCGTTTGTGTTTCGCGCAGCGCGTGGTGTTCCCACATCACGCCTTTCGGCATGCCGGTTGTGCCGCCGGTATAAAGAAACAGCATGTCGCTGCCCGAGCGTTCAATATCCAGATTGCTGCCGTCGCCCTCATTGGCGAGTTGTTCATAATCAATTATGCCGTCGGGCAATTCATTACCGTCACCGACCTCAATCCATTGCTTTACTTTTGGCAAGCGTGGGCGCAGTTCTTCAATATTGTCGCGGAACTCTTTACCATAGACCACCACAGTCGCGTCAGAATTGTCGAAAATATAATGTACTTCATCGGCGACATAGCGGTAATTGACGTTTACATGGGTCAGTCGACCGCGAAAGCAGGCAATCAGCAATTCGCTATATTCGGGGCGATTGCGCATATAAAAGCCGACTTTATCGCCGGTCTCGGCTCCATTCGCCAATAGGTTGCGCGCCAAATTATTGGTCCGCGCACTCATTTCAGTCCAGGTAATTTCTCGGTCGCCATGCACCAGAGCCAAATGCCCTTCGGGCAAAATGGGCACGATTGCGTCAATAATGTTTCCGAAATTCCACTGCATTTTAAAGTCTCCCTGCACGTTTCGAATGAAAAGCGTTGAACGCGCGTCGAGGAAAACTAAAACCTTAAATCGGTGCTGCCAAGCGTTTTTCTTCACTTTTCAAGCAATATTTCTTTTGCTTTTTGCCGATTATTTCTGCGCTCGCCTCGGTCAGCCATGCTAAAAGCGTGACATGGAATCACCGGTTTTTTTGCTGATGGCAGGTTTTGTCATTCTCGGTTTGGCGGGCGAGGCATTGCTGCGCGGTGCGGTCACATTGGCTAACCACTTGCGCGTATCGCCCCTAATCATCGGCCTGACGATTATCGCTTTCGGCACTTCAGCGCCTGAATTGACGGTATCACTCAACGCCGTTTTGGAAGGCAAGCCCGATATTTCAATCGGCAATGTGGTGGGCAGCAATATCGCCAATATTTTGCTGGTTCTGGGCACAATGGCGGTGGTCAGGCCGTTTTTCGTCAATCGCGGCACATTGGGGCGCGATGGCGGGGTGATGTTGTTTGTGTCGGGCTTATTATTGGTGCTGGGTCTTGTTGGCATGATTGACCGGCCCGTCGGCATTGCTTTGCTTGCCATTCTCATCGCCTTTACGGTTTATCTTTATAGTTCGGCGCGCGACGCTGAAGATGCCCAAGAAGCGCAAGCCGGGGTTGATGAAAATCTGGTGCGCGGCGGCACGTCGATTGCGCTTATGGTCTTGTTGGCGGGCATTGCCGGTGTCATTTGGGGAGCCGATTTGATGGTCGATGGCGCGGTCGGTTTGGCGCGCCAATGGGGCGTGTCAGAGGCGGTGATTGCGCTCAGTCTGGTGGCTATCGGCACCAGCCTGCCGGAGCTTGCCGTGTCTCTGGTTGCGGCTATTCGCGGCCATGCCGGTTTGGCGGTCGGCAATATTATTGGCAGTAATATATCCAACATCACGCTTATTTTAGGCGCGACCGCCGTGGTCGCACCCTTGCCGATTTCAGACATGATGGCGACACGCGACATTCCCATTATGATTGGCGTGGCGTGTCTGGGGTTCTTCTTTATGGCGACGGGGCGCGCCATGTCGCGTTTTGAGGGCGCGCTTGGCTTGCTGCTTTACGTTGCCTATCTGGGCTTTATTTTCGCCGCTTGATTTTTCCGCTTGATTTTTCGTTTATGGGCGGGCTATCAAAATCGTTCAATAACCGTTGGGAGTTCCCGTGAAACAGTTTTTGCGACGACGATAATTTCTCCGCTGCCTTTGTCGGCGGCGCGATTTCGTTCGCATAATTTGTTTTACTTTAGCGGCCAAATTCCCATCAGGGGCGGCCCCCACGGATTTAAGATGACCCAATTTGATATTCTCGCGCACAGCGCTGATGCCGTTGCGCTTCTCGACCTTCTCAATCTGGCCTTCGGGCCGGGACGGATTACCCGCACGGCTGAACGTCTGCGCGAGGGCAATCAGCGCGTTGTCGCCTATGACCGTGTGGCGCTTGATAGGCAGCAAAATCTGGTTGGCGCAATTTCCTTTTGGCCGATAAAAGTTGCTGATACGGGCGGGCTGTTGCTTGGCCCGCTTGCCGTGCACCCCGATATGCAGGGGCAGGGGGTCGGCCTTGCCTTGATGCAAGACGCGCTGGCGGCGGTTGACGATAAACGCTTCGCTTTCACCCTGCTGGTCGGCGATCTGCCTTACTACCAAAAGGGCGGATTTAGCGTCGCCTCGTTAAGCATCAGCCTGCCCGGGCCGGTTGACCCGCGGCGGCTTTTATGGCGCGGCAATGATGCGTCGGGTAATCAGATAACCGACAAGCTGTCGGGCTTGGTTCGCCGCGCGCCCGAATTGTGCTAATTATCTTCTCATGTCTGACGAAGCTGCCAATGCGCTGATGAAAATTGTTGCCGATGCCGAAAAGGCGGGCAATCCGGAGAACGGAGAACGCGGTTTGCCGCCGGTGCATTTATGGGAGCCTGATTATTGCGGCGATATTGGCATGAAAATCGCCCGTGACGGGCAATGGTATTATGACAATTCACCGATTGGCCGCAAAAAGCTGGTGCGCATGTTCTCAACCATTTTGCGTCATGATGATGATGGCGAGCATTATCTGGTCACGCCGGTTGAAAAAATCCGCGTTGAGGTGGAAGACGCGCCGTTTATCGCCACGCTAATGACGGTTATCGGTGAAGGCCGCGAGCAAGTTTTGCGATTTGAAACCAATGTCGGTGATTTTACCGAGGCGGGGGCTGACCATGCCATGCGTTTTGAGATTGATGGCAGAACCGGCGAGCCGTCGCCCTATGTGCATGTGCGCGCAAATTTGGAAGCGCTGATTGCGCGGCCGGTATTTTATGATTTGGTCGAACTGGCGGTCGTGCATGACGGGCAATTCGGTGTTTGGAGCGACGGCATTTTCTTTTCCATTTCATCTGCCGAAGATGCCGGTGTGGCCTCAGCCTGATGCATGATAATGAAAATTGGCGCAGCCGCATTGAGGCGGTGGTCGATAGAGACCTGCCTGATGCCGACACGCTGTCGCGCCCGGGGCAGGTTGGCGATGCGCGCATCAATGGCGGCGACCCCAGCGAAGAAGAATGGGCCGTGGCCGGCGATTTACGCCTCGCTGCGGTTTTGGTGCCGGTGGTGCAACACGCCGACGGTCCGTCCGTATTGTTGACGCGCCGCGCCGACCATCTTGATAAACATTCCGGCCAAGTGGCTTTTCCGGGCGGCAAAGTAGAAGATAGCGACGCCTCGCCGGTTGCCACTGCTTTGCGCGAAGCGGAAGAAGAGATTGGCTTGTCTCCCGATTATGTCGAAGTGGCGGGGTTTTTGGACACTTACCAAACCGGCACCGGCTTTTTAATGTTGCCCGTCGTATCTTTCGTGCGCCCGGGGTTTTCGCTCACCCGCGATGAAAACGAGGTCGCCGATATTTTCGAAGTGCCGCTGCACAAAGCCCTGAACGAGGATAATTATGAGCTTAATAAGGTGATGTGGCAGGGCAAACAACGCACCTATTATTCCATGCAGTTTGAAGGCTATAATATATGGGGTGCAACGGCGGGTGTGCTGATGCATATGAGCAGGAGGGTCGCCTTATGATCAGAGTTCTGGTGATAAATGCGTTGCTGTTTGCGCTACCGTTTTTTCTGACATGGGTCTGGGTAAAATTCATCGCTGCCAAAAAGCCCGATGACCAGACGCGCAAACTTTATGCTTATGCCGCGTTGGTCGGTCTGGTGCTGGTGCTTGCCAGCCTGATGACGTATCGCGTCAGCACGGGTAATGAGCCGGGGGGCACTTATGTGCCGCCAACACTTAAGGACGGGCAGATTGTGCCCGGACGTTTTGAATAGTCATTATGGAAAAGCTCGCGGCCACATATAGCGATTGGTTGACCCGACCGCAGACGCAGCACTTGTTGCAGATATTGAACGAAGACGGCGCGACGACGCGCTGTGTCGGTGGTTGTGTGCGCGACGCGCTAATGGGTGTCGCCACCGCTTCGACCGAGGTCGATATGGCGACCGATTTAGCGCCCGAAGATGTCATGGCGCGGCTTAAGGCGGTGAAGATTAAAGTTGTGCCGACCGGCATTAAGCATGGCACAGTATCAGCGATTTTATATCAGGGCGATGCGCCGCTGGTTTATGAACTCACCACATTGCGCGTTGATATGGAAACCGATGGTCGTCATGCCGAGGTCGCGTTTACGCAGGATTGGCAGGGTGATGCGGCGCGGCGCGATTTTACCATTAACGCGCTTTATGCCGATGCTGACGGCACATTGCACGACCCGACCGGTTGTGGGTTCGATGATATTGCCGCCAAGCGGGTGCGCTTTATCGGCGATGCGGCGGCGCGCATTGCAGAGGATTATTTGCGTGCCTTGCGCTATTTCCGCTTTCACTTTCGCCTTACCCCGAACGCGGCGCTTGCCGCTGATGCATTGGTCGCTTGCCAAAATGCAGCGCAGCCATTGGCCGCTTTATCTGGTGAGCGGAAGCAGCAAGAGATGTTGAAAATTATGGCACTGCCTGATGCCGATAAGGCGGCGCGCGCGCTCGATGAGGCACGCCTCATACCGTCTGTTTTGGGCCTTGAGATGATGGTCGATTTTTCTGCCCTTCAGGCAATGCTGGCGCTGAGCGATGACCCGCTACTAAGGTTAATGAGCTTGCTGCCGACCGGTGAGGCGGCGCAATCGCTGGCGGACGCGTTGCGGCTATCCAAAAAGCAAACTTTGAGATTGGTTAAGGCGGTGGACATGCCGCTCGGCCTAACCGCTTTGCCTGCAGCGCTTTATTTTGATGGCGCGCAGGCGGTGGCTGACCGTGCTTTGCTGGCACTGGCGACGGGACAAGACGATGCGCGCTTGCACGACGCCGTGAGGCTGGCGGCGGATTATCAAAAGCCTAAATTTCCACTCTCAGGTGCGATGATGCAAAAGGCCGGCATGCCCAATGGCCCGGAAATGGGCGCAATGGCTGACGCGCTTGAGCAATGGTGGGTCGCGGCGGGCTTTCCCGACAGTGCAGCGGTTGAAGCTGAATTAAAAAAGCGGCTTTAGCGCCAACTCACCATTGGCGGCATGGAGCTTAAAATGCTCTCGACATTGCCACCGGTTTTCAGCCCGAACATGGTGCCGCGATCATATAAAAGATTGAACTCGACATAGCGTCCGCGTCGCTGCATCTGCTCTTGGCGCATCGCATCATCATAGGGCAGGTTGATGCGCCGCGCCGCAATTTCAGGATAGACATCGACAAAGGCGCGCCCGACATCTTGCGTGAAAGCAAAGTCGGCGTCCCAGTCCCCGCTATCGAGATGGTCATAGAAAATGCCGCCCGTGCCGCGCGTCTCATTGCGATGCGGCAGAAAGAAATAATTGTCACATTCTTCTTTGAAGCGCGGATAGTAATTCGCATCATGCTTGTCGCAAGCAGCTTTATAGGCGGCGTGAAAGTCAACCGTGTCTTGATGTTCGGCGTTGCGCGCCGCATCAAGCATTGGGGTCAAATCGCCGCCGCCGCCAAACCAGCCTTTGGTTGTGACCACCATGCGCGTATTCATATGTGCGGTTGGCGCATTTGGGTTGGTCGGGTGAATGATGACGGAAATGCCGCCTGCCCAAAAGCGCGGATCGTCTTCTGCCCCGGCCACTTGTTTTCTAAATTCTTCGGAAAATTCGCCATGCACGGTTGAGATATGCACACCGGCTTTTTCAAACGCCGCGCCGTGCAGCATCGACATTTCTCCCCCTCCCAAATCAGGGCTACCGTCGCCGTCTTTATCATTGCGTTGCCATTTTTTTCGTTCGAAAAGCGCGCCATCTGGCTCCAGTGATTCGAGCCTTTGGCACAGCGTGTCGCGTAGCGAAGCAAACCAGTCAGCGGCGCTTTGTTTGCGGTGATTCCAGAGTTTTTCATCCACGGTGTTTTCGTCCTTGCCGCACCTTTCGGGCGTTTAAAAAATCTTATTTGTTTTCAATGCCTTGCATTAATAGGGGCGGGCTGAAAACCGGTCAATTCATGCGTCATGGTGACACATTTTGCCAAACCGGGTCTGGCTATAGTTTGCGACCACTCACTGCTTGTATATAAAGGTCAGGCCGTGAGGGGGCAAGAAGGAGAAGAACATGTCAGACAATATGGCGAGTGACCAAAATTCTGGTGGCGACGAAACCAACCGACGCGATTTTCTTTATCTTGCGACCGGTGCTTTTGCCGCTATTGGCGTAGCCAATATCGCATGGCCTCTTATCCATCAAATGAACCCCGATGCTTCGGTCAAGGCGCTGGCTTCTATCGAAGTCGATTTGGCGGCCATTGAAACCGGACAAAGCATTACGGTGACGTGGCGCGGCAAGCCGGTATTTATCCGCCGCCGCACCGAAGGTGAGATTGCTGATGCGCGCAGCGTGCAAGATGCTCAACTACCCGACCCGCAAAATGATGCCGACCGCGTTCAAAAAGATGAATGGTTGGTGATGGTCGGGATTTGCACCCATTTGGGCTGTGTGCCTTTGGGGCAATCGGGCGACTTTAATGGCTGGTTCTGCCCTTGCCACGGCTCGCATTACGATACATCTGGCCGTATCCGCAAAGGACCGGCACCAAAAAACCTAGAAATTCCCTCTTATGAATTTGTCGGCGATAGCCGCATTAAAATTGGATAGGACTGATAAATGAGCGGCGAAAGCACATATAATCCGGGCAATGGGTTCACCAAATGGATGGACTCGCGCTTGCCGATTTTGCGTCTGGCGCATGATAGTTTTATTGATTATCCGACGCCGAAAAACCTCAATTACTGGTGGACGTTTGGCGGTATTTTGACCTTCTGCTTGGTCACGCAAATCATTACCGGCATTATTCTTGCGATGCATTATACGCCGCATGTCGATTTTGCCTTTAACTCGGTCGAACACATTATGCGCAATGTGAACTATGGCTGGCTTATCCGCTATATCCATGCCAATGGCGCGTCGATGTTCTTCCTCGCCGTTTACATTCACATTTTCCGTGGTCTTTATTACGGCTCGTATAAAGCGCCGCGCGAAGTGTTGTGGATTTTAGGCGTTATCATCTATCTGCTGATGATGGCTGCAGCCTTTATGGGCTATGTGCTGCCGTGGGGTCAGATGAGCCTGTGGGGTGCAACGGTTATCACCAATCTGTTCGGAGCCATTCCGCTAATCGGTGAAAACGTCGCCATTTGGCTTTGGGGCGGTTATTCGATTGATAATCCGACGCTCAACCGCTTCTTCTCGCTGCACTATCTCATTCCGTTCCTGATTTTCGGCGTGGTGATTTTGCACATTTGGGCGTTGCACGTGCCGGGCAATAATAATCCGGTCGGCATTTCGGTTAAGGGCAAGCAAGACACCGTGCCGTTCCACCCGTATTACACGGTGAAAGACGGCTTTGCATTGACCGTATTCCTTATTCTGTTCTCCTATTTCATCTTCTTCGCGCCCAATGTGCTGGGTCACGCAGATAATTACATTCAGGCCAATCCGTTGGTCACACCGGCGCATATTGTGCCGCAATGGTATTTGCTGCCCTTTTACGCGATTTTGCGCGCTGTGCCTGACAAGTTGGGCGGCGTGGCGCTGATGTTTGGTGCGATCTTTATTCTGTTCCTGCTGCCCTGGCTCGACACGTCGAAAGTGCGCTCGGCGCGCTATCGCCCGCTGTTCCGCCAGTTTTACGCGCTGCTTGTGTTGGACTGTTTGTTGCTCGGTTATCTGGGCGCGCAACCGGCTGAGGGCATTTATATTGTGCTGGCGCGCGTCGGCACGGTTTATTATTTCGCCCATTTCTTGGTTGTCCTGCCGGTTTTGGGTCTCGTCGAAAAGCCAAAAGCGGTGCCGGAATCGATTTCCGCACCTGTTCTCGGCGCACAACCGGCCGAATAGGCTTTCAAGGGGAATGAGCATGAAGCGATTTGGTTTTAAGGCGGTTCTTGGCGCGGCCCTATTGGTGGCCAGCCTATCAGCCCCCGCACAAGCGGCAGGTGAGGCCAAACATCCGGCTGCGATGGACTGGAACTTTAACGGCCCGTTCGGCACCTATGACCGCAATGCCTTGCGCCGTGGCTTTCAGGTTTATGCCGAAGTCTGCGCAAGTTGCCATTCTTTGAACCAGATTGCTTTCCGCAATCTCGGGCAAGAGGGCGGGCCTGAATTCAGCGAAGCTGAGGTCAAAGCGATTGCGCGCGACTACATCGTTGAAGACGGCCCTGATGATTATGGTGATATGTTTGAGCGCGCCGCTTTGGCTCGTGACAAATTCCCGTCGCCTTATCCGAATGAAAACGCCGCCCGCGCCGCCAATGGCGGGGCTTATCCGCCCGATTTATCGCTGATAACCAAAGCGCGCGGCGGCGGAGCCGATTATATTCATGCTTTGCTGAGCGGCTATGAAGATGCGCCGGAAGGCACTGAATTGCGCGCCGGTCTTTACTACAATCCGTATATGGCCGGTGGTAAAATCGCCATGCCCGCGCCGTTATTGGAAGAGCTGGTCGAGTATGGTGACGGCACACCGGCGACGGTTGAGCAAATGTCGATGGATGTAACCCATTTTCTTGCATGGGCGGCTGAACCGGAGCTTGAGCAAAGAAAGCGTATGGGCTTTATGGTGCTGATTTATCTAACGATTTTCGCCGGATTGATGTTCTTCTCGATGCGCAAAATCTGGGCCGACCAGCACTGACTAAAAGCACCCGCTAGCCGGGACGGCTAGCCCGGTGCGCCTTGTCTGAGCGAGGCGGATTTTTACA
>JAKMCZ010000030.1 GCA_022428185.1 Alphaproteobacteria bacterium
GTTCCGATAATCTCGCCCTTACCCTGATTGCGCCAAATCGGTGCAAATTCTAGAAATTCGGCGGCGGTACAATGGGCAATCTCGATGTTGAACACCGCGCCCATCGACGCCCGCACGGCCTCTACAGAATAGGGGTCAGTGCAATCACCGATCAGAATAATACCCTTTGCACCGGTGGCATCGGCGGTGCGCATGATCGTACCTAGATTGCCCGGATCACGCACCCGGTCTAGCGCAATCCAAGGACGCACCGGATCTGGCACAATATCGTCCAAAGAGATCCAGCGTTGGGCAAACGCCCCTAGCACCATCTGCGGATTGTCTTTACGGCTTATGCGTTGCAATAGCTTTTCGGTCATCGGTAGCGCTCTGCCACCGGCCTTGCCAAGGGCGTCCAGCAAAGGGCGCACCAGACGGTCATCATCACGCCCCGCCAGAAAAGCCAGACGATGCATGTCCCATCCAAGGCCAACTGCCTCGGCGCAAATGCGCGTTCCCTCGGCCAGAAACCAGCCAGTTTGGCGGCGATATTTGCGATCATGCAAGGCCCGCAATAGCTTTACTTCAGCGTTCGCAGCGCTGGTAATCGTATCGGGCAAATGCGGGAATCCTGTCTTCATGCTGAATATGTACCAAATTTGACGCGCCGGTGATAGATCAGCGCGGCGAGAATTATCCTGTTGAGCGCAATAGCATGCCGGCAAAATAACGCCTCGCTATGGCTAGATAAAATTTCACGTTTGATGATTTTTTGTTTTGATTACGACGTAATCTAGCGTAACCAGAATTAGACCATATGGGTAACGGGCCGCGAAATTGGCCTTATTTCACGTCAGCTAGAGGGCCCGCTTCGTGAGTGATCAAACCATAAAGACTTTGCTTCGTCATGATGACAATATCACCCCTCAGAAAATTGGGTTTTTATTGCTCAATGAATTCTCCATGCTGGCTTTTGCCTCGGCGATAGAACCGCTTCGTTCATCAAACCGGCAAAGCAACAAACCTCTTTTTGAATGGGTGATCGCCAGTCCAGATGGCAAATCCAGCACCGCCAGTAACGGCGTTGAGGTGGCGTCTGATGGTGACCCGTCCGTATTGCAAGATTGCCGCATGGTGTTTGTTTGTGCCGGTGTGAATGTGCGCGAAAATACCGACAAGGGCACTTTGAACTTGATCCGCCGGTTGGACCGCAATGGCGCCGTCATCGGGGCCATTTGTACCGGCACCTATGTGATGGCGGCGGCGGGATTGCTCGATGGGCGGCGCTGCACGATTCATTGGGAAAATATTGACGGTCTGGCCGAGGAATTTCCCGAGCTGGAAATCACCAATGATCTGTTCGAGGTCGATGGCACAAGGGTTACCTGTTCGGGCGGCACCGCCTCGCTGGATATGATGCTCAATCTAATTACCCAAGCGCATGGCGTCCAGCTCGCCGCCGAGGTGTCCGACCAGTTCATCCATGACCGCATTAGAGAGCCCACCGACCGCCAGCGCATGGAATTGCGATCGCGCCTTGGGGTTAGCCATCCAAAATTATTATCCGTGGTCAAAACGATGGAAGACAATCTGGAAGAACCTCTCACCCAGACTGATATCGCCCGCATAACCAATTTGTCGACACGCCAGCTAGAACGGTTGTTCCGCAAATATCTGAACACCACGCCAACGCGCTATTATTTGAATTTGCGATTGGCCCGCGCGCGGCATTTATTGCGCCAGACATCAATGTCGATTTTGTCGGTGGCCTTGGCTTGCGGCTTTGTCTCGGCATCGCATTTTTCCAAATGCTACCGCGAATGTTACAACCGCACCCCGCGGGCGGAACGCGCACCGGGTTAATTGGACTATCGCGCCTAGCCAGCCGCCGCCTTTATCGCGGTAACCATACTAGCCAGCCCGTTTTTGCGAGTCGCAGACAAATGCGAATCCAGCCCGATATCCGCTAGGAAATCAGGTTCAACCGCGCGTATTTCATCCGCTGTCCGGCCCGAATAAACCCGCAACAATAACGCCACTAGCCCTTGGACAATCGCCGCATCTGATTGCGCGAAAAAGGTGATCCTGCCGTCATCTTCATTTTGCGCGGCAAAATAAACCACCGACTGACATCCCCGCAGCTTGTATTTATCTTTGCGATATTCATCTGGCAAGGGGGCTAGCCGCCGCCCCTGATCAATCAAATGCTGATAGCGGTCTTCCCAATCATCCAGAAA
>JAKMCZ010000229.1 GCA_022428185.1 Alphaproteobacteria bacterium
GCAATCGCCGATGTTGTTCACCAAGCAAAACTCGTCTGTGACCGGCCCTTTTGACGACATATATTTGCCACCCGAATCTGAGCAATTGGATTATGAAGCTGAGTTAGCCATTGTCATTGGTAAGACCTGCCGCCGTGTGCCGAAAGACCGTGCGCATGAAGTGATTGCGGGCGGCATGGTTGCCAATGATGTGTCGATACGCGATTGGCAACTGGCCTCGCAAACCATGACCATGGGCAAAAGTTGGGACAGTCATTGCCCGATGGGGCCATCATTGGTGACACCCGATGAAGTAGATTTCGCAGATATTGATTTCATCTGTTCGGTTAATGGCGAGCAGCGCCAAAGCTCAAATACCGGCCTTTTGGTGTTCGATATCCCGACCCTGATAAATTATCTATCGACCGTATGCACGCTGCATCCGGGCGATATTATTTTGACCGGCACGACATCGGGTGTTGCCCTTTGGATGGATGGGCAGCCTTGGCTGAAGCCGGGCGATGTGGTGACTTGCGATTTTGGCCCGCTCGGTCAAATCGAAAATACCGTCGCCCCCGATCCGGTCGGCACGGTGATTGAATAGGCGAGGACGCAGTTATGATTGAGCACGAAGCCGAGTTCGAATTGTATCATTATGGCGAGTCATTATGCTCGCAAATGGTTCGTCTGGTGCTGGAAGAAAAGCAAATCGCTTATAAATCTCACCATATGTATTTGGAATTGACCGGCGAAAACCTGTCGCCGGCTTACAAGAAAATCAATCCTAATGTGGTGGTGCCCGTGCTCATTCATAATGGCACGCCGCTCTATAATAGCTGGGAAATTTTGCGCTATCTCGATGACCATGCGCCGCAAAAAGGCACACCGCTTTTACCGAAAACGCCGGAAGGGTTGGCGGCTTTAGACGCTATGGTGCATGAAAATGCGCTGCGTGGCGATGTCGCTTTGGGCGATAATTTCGGCACGGCCGTGGCCGGTGCCAGCACTTATATCCTCGCCAATATTTTGAAGCGGCGACCGGCGCTGGCAGTGATGTGGGATTATCTTACCAAGCATCCCGACCGCATGCGCAAAGTGGCGTTTTGCGTGCTGCGGTTGCGCGGTGGTTTGCCAAAACCGCTTTATCAAAAATTCATTCGCCGTTTGGCTCTGGGGCTGGCTAATAGCGAGCGCCATATGGCCGATGGGCGCGACTATATGTTCGGCGATTATTCGCTGCTCGATGCAATGATGACGGCGCATTTTCACCGTTTGGAAGATGTGCATTTGGACACAATTTTTACGCCTGACCGCCTGCCGCATCTGACCGCCTATTGGCAGCGTCTACAAGCGCGACCGAGCTATAAACCGGCAATGACCGATTTTCATAGTTGGGAATGGCGCGCCGCCATGCAGGATATTTATCAAGACCAACCGTCACCCTTCCTGCCGCTTTTGCAAAGCGAGTTGGATCAACATTTGGCTGATGCCGTCACAAGAAAGGCCGCCTGATGAGTTATGATAGCGACGATAAGAAATTAGCCGCTGGGGTCGCCATAATCGAGAAACTCGGTTTGCTGTCGAAAGCCAATCCGGCGCTTGGTGATGATTTTCGCCAGCACACGATTGAGGCTTTGTTTGGCACCATATGGACGCGTGACGGGCTATCGCTTGAGCAGCGCAGCATGATAACGCTAACCACTTTAATCGCGCTCAATCGCGAGCATGAATTGGTTTTGCATTTTCGCGGTGCGCGCAATCTGGGCATTGAGCGCGCCACGATTGAAGAACTTATTTTGCACGTCGCCCATTATGCCGGTTGGCCGGTCGCGGTTACTGCAAGCAGCATTTTGGACGATGTTTGGAAAGAAATGGATGAGGAGATGAGCCAATGAGTGACGAAATGAGTAATGAAATCAAACAACCGCTGGCAAAAGTCAGCGACATCATATTTATCCGCTTTCAATTGCGCGACATCGAAGCGCAAGCTGAATATCTCGATGATTTCGGCATGATTGCGGTAGAAAAAACCGACACGGCTATTTTCTATCGCGGCACCGGCAGCGATGCCTATATTTACGCCGCTGAAAAAGGCGAGAGCGACGCTTTTTTGGCGGCCGGTTATGAGGTCGACACGCTGGAAGAATTGCAGGCGTTAGCGACGGCGGCAGGCGTTGAAATTGAAGCCGGTGATGCGCATATGGGCGGGCAAATGGTTCGTCTAAAAGACCCTGACGGGCTGGGCGTTGAAGTTTATCACGGGGTCAATAAATCGGCCTCGATTGATGAAAACGTGCCGGTGCTCAATTCAGGCAAGCAGAAAAACCGCCTCAATGAAACGCAGCGCTTTGGCAGCGGGGCAGATGAATGGGACCTCGATGAGGCGGGCAATATGAAATATGCCTTGCCCAGCAGTGTCATGCGTTTGGGTCATACGGCGATTAACGTCAAGGACGGGCCGTGCAGCATAAAATGGTATTATGAAATGCTGGGTATGATTGTCTCCGACAATATCATCACGCCCGAAGGCGATGTCGGGGGCGCGTTTATCCGCTGCGATAATGGCGATATGCCGAGCGACCACCACACGTTAAATGTCGTTGGCTTGCCGCCCGAAGCAGAACCGTTTCACGGCACGTTCGGCCATGCCGGTTTTGAGATGGAGAAATCGCTTGATGATTTGATGGCCGGGCATTTTCATATGAAAACCAGCGGCAAATATGTCCATGAATGGGGCATTGGGCGACATCTTTTGGGCAGTCAGCTTTATGATTATTGGCGCGATTCTGCCGGATTTATTCTAGAGCATTGGACCGATGGCGATTTATTGACCGCCGATAAGCCGCCGCAAAATGTTCCTTTCATTGATGTTATTAAAGGTCAGTATGGGCCGATACCCCATTCCAGCTTTAATATGTCATTGCCCAGCGAAGCGGTAGAAGAATTCCGCCAAGCCGTGCCGGGGCTGGTTGATATGTTCATTAAAGGGCCGTCTTCTTGAGGCTAAAAATTTCCGATTACCAATTTTTTTGGGGTCGGCGCGGCGTCCAGATAGCCTAAGGTTTTTAACGTATTTGGCGTCAGAACCTGTGGCGGCTTGAAATGCTTAATCGTTTAAACTTGTCTTGGAGGACAGATAATTATGGAACAAATGACAGAAATGCAGGCATTGACGATGTTCGGCACATATAGCATTGCTTTTGCGCTGCGCAGCATTGGATCACTTTTGATGATTTGGTTGGCCTTGCGCATTGCCAGCAATATTCGCATGTCAGAGGAAGATAATATGCCGGGCAAAGTGCTGGGAACAGCCTTTGGCGGTCTTACAGTCATGTTTGCTTATTACTGGCAAACCGCTTATTGGGGACTGCGTGCAAACGTAGCCAATGGCCTCAATGATCTGAGCTCGAGTGGAGCCGAGCTCAGCGCAGGCTCGCAGCAATTTGTTGCCAATTTCGCATCAGCCGATCCGGTAACCGGACCGGGTGCTATCGTTATTGTATTCGATCTGGTTGTGCTGGCGATGATTCTCGGCACGATTTGGCTGCCGAAAAAATAACTTTCACGCTTTTGCGTAACGTTTAAGGGGGAGCTTTGGCTCCCCCTTTTTTCTTTTGGATGCGGCAGAAAATTGTCTTGCGGTCAGATTTGATAGACAATAAGGCTTATGGATATTTTGCCGGGCAGGGAGAAGCAGAAGATGGAAATCAAAGGAAAAAATATTGTCGTCACAGGCGCAGGTAGTGGTATCGGGCGTGCGCTGGTCAAAAAATTTATCGATGAAGGGGCGGCTCAAATTATTGCTGCCGACATTAATGCCGCCAATGTGCAGCAAACGGCCGATGATTATGGCTGCATCGCCAAAACCGCGAATGTGGCAGAAGAGGGCGATGTCGCGCGTCTTATCGAAGAAACCGAAAGCGAGACCGGCGCGATAGATTTGTTTTGCTCCAATGCCGGTATCGGCATGGGCCCGAGCGAACAATCTCCGAATGAAGAATGGCAAATGAGTTGGGACGTCAATGTGATGTCGCATGTTTATGCGGCGCGCCATTTAGTGCCGCGCATGATTGCGCGCGGCGGCGGTTATTTTATGAACACAGCCTCAGCCGCCGGTCTTTTGAACCAAATCGGCGGCGCGTCTTATGGCGTGACCAAGCATGCAGCCGTCGGCTTTGGCGAGTGGCTGGCGCTAACCTATGCGCATCAGGGCATCAAAGTGTCGATGCTATGCCCACAAGCTGTGCGTACCGCCATGACCTCCGATGCCGAAGCCTCGAAAGTGGCGGCGATTGACGGCATGATGGAGCCTGAAACACTGGCCGATAGTGTGGTCGAAGGGCTGGCGGCGGAAAGCTTTCTGATTTTGCCGCATGGTGAAGTCGCACAATATATGCGCAATAAAACCCGATGATTATGATCGCTGGATTGGCGGCATGAATCGTTTGCAATTGAAAATGTTTCCACCGAGCGCGGAATGATGCGGTCTTTTCTAGGTGAAAAGAATTTTGGTGGATTGGGATTTTAGCTGGTGCCCTTGGGCGGACTCGAACCGCCACTCCCGTGAAGGAAACGGATTTTGAATCCGTCGCGTCTACCAATTCCGCCACAAGGGCCGACCAGCCCCCTCCATTTGCCCGATTATCGGTTGTGCGTCAATTGCCTGTGCCAGCAAAATTGATGAAAGCCTAATTTTTTCGCGCGCCGTCAAAACCAAACGCGCTTTTATCACGCACATCATCATCATGGTCGTGCTGCCAAATGCTGCGTGTCACCATGCGCGCGTGGGCAAACAAATCGGCCTCATGCACAATGCCGACCAGCTTGGCGTCGTCCAGCACCGGCACGGCCTCGCCAATGAAATCGGTCATTGCTTGTTGTGCCTGAAGCGCGTTTTGCGAGGCTTGCAAAACCAAAGGTGCGGTTTCGATAAAGTCTTTGGCTTTCAGCGTAGCGCTGTCCGATCGGTTGACCAGCGCGTAAAGACATAATTTGCCGACCCAGTTTTTGTCCGCGTCAAGCACATGCGCCTCTGCGCATTGTGCGCGTGCCATTTCTGCAACTGCCGCCTCGACGCTCATCGTGTCGTCCAGCGTGACGAAATCGGGTGCCATTAAATGGGTTACCGGCGTCGCCTGCAGCGCAAGGTTTTCGCGGCCCAATGATAAATCAACCCCGCGCGCCAATAATTGCGGTTCGAATACGGAGCGCGCATAAAGCCGCGAGGTCAGTAAATTGGCGGTGACAATGGTCACCATAATCGCTGTGGTGGCGGCGTAGTTTTGCGATAATTCAAAGCCCAATAAAATCACGGCCAAAGGCGCCCCCAAAATCGACGAGGCCATCGCCGCCATACCGGCCAGCACAAACAGGCCGCTATCGGGCGTATAGCCGGTCAGTGGTGTCAAAAGCGCAAAGGCGGCGGCGGCCAAACCGCCCAGAGCGGCTCCGACAAACAAGGCGGGCGCGACAATGCCGCCGTGGAAATACAGCGTCAGGCAAAGACCGGCGGCAAGCGCTTTCAACACTAATAGGGTCATCAATCCGGTGGCTGAAATGGTGCCGTCAAGCATGGCCGAAATGACATCAAGGCCCGGTCCCATAATGCCCGGCGCAATATGCGCCAATATGCCGACTGCCAATCCGGCCAGCACCGGGCGCGCCCATAAAGGCAAGGGCAGCGCGGTCATTGCTTTGCGTAAACGCTCAAGCCCGCGCATTAAGAAAACAGCCAGCAGACCGGCCATCACACCGAGCACCAAAAGCAGAAAAATATCGCTTGGTCCGGCCATGCGGGTCGGCAAAATCGGCAACATCACAATATGCTGGTTCAGCCCCTCGCCGGAAAACACATAGGCGCTGGCCGAGGCCAATGTCACCGGTGCAAAAAAGCGCAATGAATAATGTCGCAGCACAACTTCATGGGCGAATAAAATTCCCGCCAGCGGTGCAGAAAAGGCAGCAGAAATTGCCGCCGCCACGCCCGCACCCAATGCCATCTCGCCAAAATGGGGCGATAAGCGGGTAAAGCGTTTCATCGACGCGGCTAAGCTCGCGCCCAAAACGACGAGTGGGCCGTATAGGCCGGTCGGTGAGCCGCCACCCAGTGCCAATACCGATTTCAACAGGCTTATATAGCCGCCAGTGCGCGACACTTGCGGGTCGGGTTTGTGGGCGGCGTGAATGACATCGGCCAGTTCAACCGGCGGCTGCGGGGCCAGCCAACTGAGCAAACCGCCAATCGCCAGACCGGCAAGCGCCGGAATGAGCAGCCAGTTAAGATGCAGCCCGCGAAAACCGACGGTCAGTAAATCGCTTTCCGGACGCCAAACCGCCAATAACAATTCAACCGCGCCAAATGAAGCAAGCGCTGCATAGGCGACCACGACACCGATAAAGATGCCGACCGCCGCAATCGCCAAACCGTGGCGCAGGCTTCGGGTCATTTGCATGGTCAAGCGCGCCAAACTGCCGCCTAAAAGCGCAATGAATACAGCGCCCAATCGAGGCGTCAAATAGCTTGTGAGGCGGTTCATCAAACGGCGCATGTGGCGATGCTACTTTGGATTCGACGCGACAAAAACATCTTTTCAGCCGTTCGGCAGAGGGTTAGGGTGCGCTCCATGTTGTCACGCCTATTACGCACGATTTATGACCGCACTCTGGCTTTGTCGGCGCACCGCCGCGCCGATTGGGCGCTGGCTGCCGTGTCGTTTATCGAAAGCTCATTTTTCCCCGTGCCGCCCGATGTGATGCTGGTGCCAATGGTGCTGGCCGAGCGCGCAAAAGCTTGGCGCTATGCCCTGTTTTGCACTTTGGCCTCGGTTTTGGGCGCCCTATTGGGCTATGCCATTGGCTATTTATTCTGGGAAGCTGTCGGCCGGCCGATTGTCGAATTTTACAACGGACAGGCCGCGTTTGACCGTTTTGTCTTATTTTACGATGATTGGGGCATCTGGATTGTGCTGGCCGCTGCCGTCAGTTTTTTGCCGTTCAAAGTGGCGACCATTGCCAGCGGGGTCAGCGGTTTGGGACTGGTGCCGTTTTTATTAGCCAGCCTTATCGGGCGCGGATTGCGTTTTTTCGGTGTCGCGGCGCTGGTCTATTATTTCGGGCCTAATATTCAAAAATTCATCGACCGCTATTTTGGTATTCTTTCCTTAACCTTTATTGTGCTTTTACTGGCAGGCTTTTTGCTTGTTGGAGTTTTGTAATGTCACAAACCACTATTTTTTCAGCTTTCCAAATGTTGCGTCCACGACTGGCACTGGTTTTTTTGGTTGCCCTATTGGTCATCAGCACCGCGCTCATGTCAGAAATTTGGGGCGGCCTATTGCCTTGCGCGCTGTGCCTTAAACAAAGGCTGGCCTATTATGTCGGTCTGCCATTGCTGGTTTTGGCATTTTGGCACGCGCCACGCGCGCCCTTGGCGGCGCATGGGCTTTTGCTGACCATCGGCATCTTGTTTGTCGCCAATGCGATGCTTGGCTTTTACCATGCCGGTATTGAATATGGCTGGTGGCTTGGCCCGGCCTCATGCGGTGGCGGTGGCGCACAAGCGCTCGATACAAACGCCTTATTTGAGGCGTTACAGTCAAGCTCTATGGTGCGCTGTGATGCCCCAGCCTTTACCCTGTTCGGCATTTCATTGGCCGGTTATAATCTGCTTGCAAGTTTGGTTTTGGCCGGACTGGCATTGTATCCGCTGAACAAGGAAGCTGGCTCATGACATCTGATCGATTGGCCGAAATGATACGCGTTGACCATGCCGGAGAGCATGGCGCGGTGCGCATTTATCACGGGCAAAAAGCCGTGTTTGACAAGGTTGAGGGTAAGCAAGAAACCGCCAAGCTTGTGGCGCATATGGCTGAGCAGGAAGCCGAGCATTTGGCTTATTTTGACGCGCTGGTGAGCGCGCGCGACATTCGCCCGACCGCGTTTGGCCCGCTATGGGATATGGCCGGTTTTACATTGGGCGCAGTTACCGCGCTGATGGGTGAAAAAGCTGCAATGGCCTGCACGGCGGCGGTCGAGACCGAAATTGATGCGCATTATGCGGCGCAATTGGCGGCGTTGGCCGACAGTGATGACAAAGACGATAAAGCGCTCGCCAAGAAAATCGAAAAATTTCGCGCTGATGAGGCTGAGCATAAGCACACGGCTATTGAACATGGTGCTGAAGAGACGCCGGGCTATCAGATGATGAGCCGAATTATCCGCTTGGGCTGCCGCGTCGCCATTCGCACATCTGAAAAAATATAAGAAAAGATTTTCGCTGAAACCAAGCCGCTTTTACGGCTCTAATTCAGTATCCCAATAGAGATAATCCTGCCAGCTTTCATGGCTGTAATTGGGCGGGAATTTGCGCCCGTTTTCATGCAATTCATAAACCGTCGGCTGGTGCGGTGTTTGACGCGGCACCATCGCAGCCTGTTTGGGCATGCGACCGCCTTTTTTCAAATTGCACGGGCTACATGCGGCAACCACATTGCCCCATGTGGTGCGGCCACCGGCGCGGCGCGGTATCACATGGTCAAAGGTCAAATCGCGACCGGCGCCGCAATATTGGCAGCTAAAGCCGTCGCGTAAAAATACGTTAAAGCGGGTAAAGGCAGGGTGGCGCGGCGGCTTAACATAGGTTTTCAGCGACACCACGCTGGGCAGCACAAACTCGGTCGATGGCGAATGAACAACCGTGTCATAATGCGAGACGATATTGACGCGGTCGAGCACCACGGCCTTCAGCGTATCCTGCCAAGACCATAGCGATAGGGGGTAATAGCTGAGCGGGCGAAAATCGGCATTGAGCACAAGCGCGGGGCACGATGCCGGATTCCTGAAATCAGGCGGCGCTGCTTTCACAAATTCTATCGCTTCTGAACCGGTCCTATGCATGCTCTCATCTCCGATATGAGCTCTTCGATTTACGCGCACCTTAAATATAGTCGTTCAATTATCTGCCAACGAATCATTCTGCACTTTTTTATTATGCCTAAAATGGTCGCTTGACGGAAATGTGACATGTCAGCTCGACGATAACAAGCCTAACGGGCGCTGTGTCAGCCCCGCGCAGCCCGCTTTTTGGCCTGTTCGCCATTATAATAGGTCCATAAAAGCCGCGCCGCCGCGCCGCGATAGGGTGCCCAACGCTCGGCAAATTCTGCCAATTCAGCCGCATCAGGGCGTGTTTTGAGGCCGTAGAGAAGTTTTGTCGCCTCTTGCAGGGCCAAATCACCGCTCGGAAACATATCGGCGCGGCATAAAACAAACAGCAAATAGCATTGTGCCGTCCACGGCCCGATTCCGGTGATCGCCACTAAACTATCGTAAATCGTCGCATTGTCGCCACGGTTGAGCTTTTTGAAATCCAACTCCTCGTTCAGCACAGCTTCGGCGAGAATGCGTAAATAGCGTTGTTTCGGACGCGAAATACCGCAGCCGCTCAGCGTCGCTTCATCAAGGGCGAGAAGATTTTGTGGCTCAAGCGTGCCAACCGCTTCTTCAAAACGACGGAAAATTGTCGCCGCTGCCGCTGTCGATACTTGTTGGCTGACAAGAAGCTGCGCCAGCCCCGGAAACCCGCCAATTGCTTTTCGCATGGGCGGCGTGCCGTATTCCCTAAAAGCACTTGCCAGCATCTTGTCCGATTTGGCTAGATGCGTCAGTGCTTGGGTCAGGTCTTTTTCTTTTTTATAGGTTTGCATGATAAGCGATTATGGCGCAGGTATAAGCACAATGAAAGGGTCGCAATCATTCATTACCCGCTTTGCGCCCAGCCCCAATGGCTGGTTGCATTTGGGTCATGCCTATTCGGCATTGACCGCTTGGCAAGCCGCACGGCAAGCCCAAGGCACATGCCTTTTGCGCATCGAAGATATTGATGTCGGGCGCGCCCGCGACCATTTCGTCGACGGCATATATCAGGATTTGGAATGGCTGGGTCTGGCATGGGACGAACCGGTAATACGCCAGTCAGAGCGGTTTTCAGCTTATGAGGCGGCTTTGGCGCGCTTGCGCGAGATGCAGTTGGTTTATCCGTGCTGGGCGACACGTAGCGAGATACGCGAGGCGATTGCCGATAAGCCAGCCCCCGCCGACTGGCCGCGCGACCCTGACGGTGCGCCGCTTTATCCGGGTCTTTATCGCGATTTGCCCGATAGCCGCCGCAAACAGTTAATGTGGGAAGACACGGGCTATTGTTGGCGGCTGGATATGCAAAAGGCTTTGGCACAGCTTGATGCGCCGCTCGACTATGTTGAGCATGGTAGCGATAAAAATAGCTACCAAACCGGAGATAAAGCGGTGCGTTTGCCGCTCGACCCGTCCTTATTCGGCGATGTTGTGTTGGCGCGCAAAGACGTGCCGACCAGCTATCATCTGGCTGTGGTGGTTGATGACGCAGCACAAAACGTCACGCAAGTGACGCGTGGGGCTGATTTGCAGGCGGCGACGTCTGTTCACGTCTTATTACAAAAATTACTGGGCTTGCCGCAGCCCGATTATCTGCATCACCCATTGGTGCGCGACACGAGCGGGCGACGTTTGTCAAAACAGGCCGGAGATAGCGGTTTTCGCGAGCTTCGCCAAGCGGGTATGAGCGTTAATGATGTAATGGCTCTATTGCCGCCGCCTTTCGGCACAGCAGCCTGAGCGGCGGTTTGAGCATGGAATAACTGCGTCTGGCATTGCGCCCCATGCGGTGCTTTTGCACAGGCCTGATGGCTTGCCAAGCCGACAAAAAACGATAATCTCTGGCTCATGAGTGCTGTTGAAGATTTATCGCTAAACGAAACTGACACGCTATTGGCGCATCTTGCGGTTTTGCCCACCGCTTTGGGTGAGACGCGCGCCGCTCTGGCTGCGCCTTTGCCCGACGGCAGCGACCAGTTTTGTGCGCATGGGCGCGCTTGGGCCGCCACTTATGTGGAAACGCTGACGCAGATGGCGGTCTATGCGGGCGAGATGCAAGAGC
>JAKMCZ010000249.1 GCA_022428185.1 Alphaproteobacteria bacterium
CGCCAATATCGACCAGACCGGGGGCAAGGCAGGCTTCGGCGCAGTCAATGACGCGCTCTGCGTTTTGGGTCGTGTCACCCGCTCCGCGCGCGGCAATCATCCCATCTTTGACGAGAAGCCAGCCCAAATCCTCGGTGCCTGCCTCTGGGTCTATGAGGCGCGCATTTTTGAATAGGATATTCATGCCTGCGCCCCCTTTTCGGCTCGTCTGGCACGCAAGTTTTGCGCCAGCAAATCCATTGCTGCCATACGCACAGCAACGCCCATTTCAACCTGTTCTTGGATCACTGAGCGATTGATGTCATCGGCGATGGTTCCGTCAATCTCGACCCCGCGATTCATTGGGCCGGGGTGCATGACAATCGCATCATCCTTGGCGGCGCTCAGCTTTTCTGCGTCCAGCCCGAAGCGGTGATAATATTCCCGTTCTGAGGGGATGAAGGCGCCGTCCATGCGTTCTTTTTGAAGGCGCAGCATCATCACCACATCACAGCCTGCAAGCCCTGCTTGCATATCGTCATACATTTCCACGCCCCATTCGCTGACCCCTGCGGGCATCAAGGTGGGGGGGCCAATTAGACGAATTCGGTTCTCCATTTTGCCAAGCAGCAGAATGTTTGAGCGCGCCACGCGGCTATGGGCAATGTCACCACATATCGCAATGTTCAGGCGGTGCAAGCGCCCCTTTGCGCGGCGGATGGTCAGCGCATCCAACAGGGCTTGGGTTGGGTGTTCATGCTTGCCATCGCCCGCATTCAGAACCGCGCAATTTACCTTTTCCGCCAAGAGGTTCACGGCGCCCGAATGGGGGTGCCGCACAACCAAAAGATCAGGATGCATCGCGTTGAGCGTCAGCGCCGTATCAATGAGCGTTTCACCCTTTTTCAGGCTAGACGCCGCCATCGCCATGTTCATCACATCCGCGCCAAGACGTTTGCCTGCCAATTCAAAACTGGCTTGGGTGCGGGTGGAGGCCTCGAAAAACATATTGATCTGGGTCAGCCCCTTTAAGGCGTCACCGTGTTTATTATCACCGCGCTCAAGTTCGGCGTAGCGATCGGCAAGATCAAGAATTGTAACGATTTCATCGGGGGCAAGTGTTTCGATACCTAAGAGGTGGTTTTGGCGAAACGACATCGGGCTCCCCCTGATCTGTCTTCCTATTTGACTGCGCCGCTTATAGGCCGTCTTTGGGGGCGGACACAACCCATCCGATAGAGGCGGTTATGGCCCATTTACCTCGCGGCGCACTGGCAGTAGCATTGTGACCATGCGCCATGACCTTGATCAGATGACCTATACCGATGCGCTTGCCGCGCTCAGTTGGCAGGTGGATTTGGGTGTGAGCGATGCGATTGAAGAGGCGCCGATCAACCGATTTGACCTTGAGCCCGAGGTGAAGCCTGCGCCCGTTTCACCAAAGGTCGCGCAGTCTAAGCCTGCACCAACACCCGCACCGAAAGCGGCCACTGTTTCAGATTTGGCCAAAGCCGCCGATGCCCTAGCACAGGCGGCACCTTCCTTAGATGCATTGCGGGCTGCAATGGCGGATTTCCATGGGCTTGATCTGCGCAAAGGCGCGCGGAATATGGTTTTCTCGCAGGGCAACCCTCAGGCCGATGTGATGGTCATTGCCGAAGCCCCAAGCCGTGCCGATGATGAGGCGGGGCAGGGTTTTAGCGATGAGGCGGGCAAACTCTTTGATGCGATGTTTGGCGCGATCGGTCTTTCGCGGTCGGCAGAGGGTCGGAGCGAGGCGCTCTATTTCACCTATGTTTCTCCGTGGCGGATGCCACAAGATCGCCCAATCACAGAGGCCGAGCATAAGGTGCTGCGCCCTTTCTTGCTGCGCCATATCGCATTATGTGCGCCGAAGGCGGTGGTGCTGCTTGGAAATGCATCTTGCGTTTCAGCCCTGTCACAAACGGGTGTCCAGCGTCTGCGTGAATCGGATCATATGCTTGTCGCAGGCGCGCATCGCTGCCCTGCTTTCCCAATTTATTCGCCCGCGCGATTGATGAACGTGCCGTTGCTCAAGCGCGAGGCATGGGCGGATTTGTTGAAACTGAAAGCGAGCCTTGGGGGCGCGAGATGAGCCGCATTGATGAGACGCGCGACTTTATCCCAATCGGCATTGCGGTTCTGGCCGTTTCTGACACGCGGGATTTGACGCAAGATAAATCTGGCGACCTTTTGGAAGGGCGGATCAAAGCGGCGGGCCATCAGATGATCCACCGCGAGATTTTACGCGATGAGCGCACTGAGATCGCAGAAAAACTGCGCGCGTGGTGCGCGGATCCTGCGGTTGAAGTGATACTGACCACGGGTGGCACAGGTCTTACAGGGCGCGATGTCACGGTGGAGGCGCATCGCGATGTCTACGAAAAAGAAATCGAGGCCTTTGGCACCGTGTTCACCATGGTATCGATGCAAAAAATCGGCACATCAGCAGTTCAATCTCGGGCAACGGGCGGGGTCTGCCAAGGCACATACCTTTTTGCCTTACCGGGCAGTTTGGGGGCCTGTGCCGATGCGTGGGATGAAATTCTAAAATGGCAGCTCGATTATCGCCATCGCCCCTGCAATTTTGTTGAAATCTTGCCCCGCCTTGA
>JAKMCZ010000278.1 GCA_022428185.1 Alphaproteobacteria bacterium
CGAAATCGCTCAAACGCCGCCGCCAATCGCTCCAGCGTTGCCGTCGTGTCATAAGGCGGCAGCGCGACCCCGCGCGCGGCAAAGGCTGAGGCTTTCTCAAAATGCAAATCGGCAACAATCAACATTGCTTGCGCGGGCCAGAATATCGCGCCTGATAAATCGGCAATCAAATCTTCGCCATTTATTGAAAACTCATATTGCGTCTGCATGGCCGAAACCGCTTATCCCTTCTGTCGCTTCGCGCACCAAATCATCATGGCGGTTTGAGGCCTCGCCCAGCAACTCATCATCAGCCGTGCCGCGCACCGGCTCCTTGCCCATTTCCATCAGCAACGGCACCGCCAAGGGCGAAACATGGTCGAGCCGTTTCAACATCATTTTACCGTCAATGCGCGCCAGCATTTGCCCAAGCCGACCGATATCCAAAAGGCCGGTCGCCGCATCGGCGCGCGCCGCTTGCAGTAAAATATGGTCAGGCTCATAGCTGCGCAACACATCGAAAATCAAATCGGCCGAAAAAGTAACCTGCCGACCGGTTTTCTCATGACCCGGCAGGTTTTTTTCAATCAGGCCGGAAATCATCGCGCAATCGCGAAATGTGCGTTTCATCAATGCCGATTCATCAAGCCACGCTTCCAAATCATCGCCCAACATGTCTTGGGCAAATAGCGCGTCCAAAGTCAGCTTGCCTTGCTCGACCATCAGGCCGATATCGCGCAGCCCCCAAACCGACAGACCGTAATCATTGGCGACAAAACCCATCGGTCGCCCGCCCATGCGTTCCAACCGCCGCGTCAACAACATGCCCAAAGTCTGATGCGCCAGCCGCCCTTCAAACGGATAAGCGGTCATATAAAAGCGCGCGCCGCGCGCAAAACTTTCGACCAACAGCATGTTCTTGTCCGGCAGAGCCGAGAAAGCTTGCTGCATTTCCAGCCATTGCGCCACTTGCGGCGGCAAATCGCGCCAGCTTTCAGGGTCGGTCAGCATGGCGCGCACACGCTCAGCCAGATGGGTAGAGATGGGAAATTTACCGCCCTGATAAGTCGGCACTTTGGGGTCAGCATTATGAGCGCGCGAGACCAATGCTTCCGTGTCGCGCACCGCCTCCAGACGCAACGTCTCTCCGGCGAATACAAAACTGTCGCCGGGTGCCAAAGCGGTGAGGAAATATTCCTCCATTTCGCCCAAAACACGCCCACCCATGAGCGGCCTATTGCCTTTTTTCGGGCGCGTCAGGCGCACTTTCAGCATTGGGGCTTCAACAATGGTGCCGACATTCATACGATAGCGCGTCGCCAAGCGCGGATGCGCCAAACGATAATGCCCGTCTTTTTCCTGCCGCAGCCTTGCATAGCGGTCATAGCTGTTAAGCGCATAACCGCCGGTCGCCACAAATTCGACCGTTCGGTCAAACACGGCACGCGGTAAATCATGATAGGGCGCAGCGCGAGATATCTCGTCATACAGTTCGTCAGGATTGAACGGTGCGTGACACGCCGTGCCGAAAATATGTTGCGCCAGCACATCAAGCCCGCCCGTGCGCATCACCGCTCCGTCTTGCTCTCCGGCCGCAACGCTCTCGCGCGCCGCCTTACATTCCAGAACCTCAAAACGGTTGGACGGCACCAGCAATGCCGCCGAGGCTTCATCAAAGCGATGATTGGCGCGACCGATGCGCTGCGCCAAACGGCTCGCCCCTTTCGGCGCACCAACATGGACGACCAAATCAACGGCACCCCAATCAATGCCCAAATCCAGCGTCGAGGTGCAAACCACCGCGCGTAACTGTCCCGCCGCCATTGCCGCTTCGACCTTGCGCCGCCGCTCCGGTGCCAGCGAACCGTGGTGCAGGGCAATCTCAAGCCCGTCATCATTCAATGCCCATAATTCGCGAAACACCATTTCGGCTTGCGAGCGCGTATTGACGAAAATCAAAGACGTGTCGGCATTTTTGATGGCAGCCAGCACATCACCCATGGCGTGACGCGCCGTATGACTGCCCCAGGGCAGACGTTCAGCGGTATCCAATATTGATAAATTAGGCGGCGCACCGGCCTTGCCCTCAATCAGCACCGCCTCTTCCGAGCCGTCAATTTGCGGCGTCAAGAAACGGCGCAAAGCCTCTTTATCAGCCACGGTGGCCGACAGTCCCAGACGCTTTGCCGACGGCGCCAATCGTGCCAAACGCGCCAAGCCGAGCGCCAGTAAATCGCCCCGCTTATTGGGCGCGAGCGCGTGCAACTCATCAATTATTACGGTATCAAGCGCGGCAAAAAAATCATCAGCCTCGGGCCAGCTAAGCATGAGAGCCAATTGCTCGGGTGTGGTCAGCAAAATATCGGGCGGGTTTTGTTTCTGGCGGGTTTTGCGATTTTGCGGCGTGTCGCCGCTGCGTGTTTCGATGCGAATATCGAGGCCCAGTTCTTCAACCGGCTGCATCAGATTGCGTTGAATATCCACCGCCAGTGCCTTTAGCGGGGACATATATAAAGTATGCAGCTTGCCGGTCGAGCCGTTTTTCACCAGCGCCTCGAGGCTGGGCATAAAACCGGCCAGCGTTTTGCCACCGCCGGTCGGCGCAATCAATAAAGCGTCATTGCCGTTTCGTGCGGCGTGCCAAAAGGCGGTTTGATGCGCGCGCGGTTGCCAATTACGGGCGCGAAACCAACCGTCAAATTGCGGCGAAAGCTCAACTGCATCAGGCATGGGCGCACTATACGCTTTCCGCCCAGCGGCTCAAAGCTATCTCCCTAAATGCGCTGCAAGGTCGCGGGCCAGTTGCTCACAAGCCGCCTCAGCGGCATTCGACACACGCCCGAGGCACAAAAAACTATGCGTCAAATGACCAAAGCAATAATGCGTCACCTGATTGCCGACCGCAGCCAACGCTTTGGCATATTCATTGCCCTGATCGCGTATCGGGTCAAACCCGGCCGTAGCGATAATCGCCGGCGGCAGCTTTTGCAAATTATCATTATGTAGCGGATTGGCCCAGGCATGCTCCATGCCGGTGCCATCCGGAAACACATTGGCATTGAACATTTCCATTGTCGCGCGCGATAGCGGAAACATTTCGGCGCAACTTTCCATCGAGCCGGTTTCTTCAATTTCGGTGCTGACCCACGGATAAACGAGCAATTGCGCCGCCGGTTGGGCGGTTTTCTCAGTCTCCATTTTATCGCGCAAAATCTGCGCCATGACCGAAGCAATCAACCCGCCTGCACTGTCTCCGGCCAGCGCCACGCGGCGGCGGTCAATACCCAGCGTCTCGGCTTGGTCATGCACATAATCCCAAAGCGCCAGACCGTCTTCAATGGCGGCGGGAAAAGCATGTTCGGGGCATAAGCGATAATCCAGCGAGATGACTTTGGCGCGACATTCTGTGGCCAGCACTGAGCAAAAACGGTCATCGGTCAAATGA
>JAKMCZ010000005.1 GCA_022428185.1 Alphaproteobacteria bacterium
GTTCAGCTAATAGCGGGGTCTGGTGCTCCCAGCGTCGGGCAAAATCCATGCGTCCTTCATAAATCGCGCGCTCCAGCCCGTCTTTGCGCGCCAATGCCATAAATTGTTGGTCGAGGCGCACCATCGGGTCACGGCGCACCCACCAGCGCCACAAAAATAACGGCACGATGAAAGCAAGACTGGCAACCAGCCAAAAGCTGACAAATGATAATAGGCGACCGAGCATGGTGCCCGACAGTAATTCGCGCCGCGCCTGTTCGTCATATAAAACAATATCGCTGTTCAAGCGCACCACAAACGCATCTACCCGTTGCAGACCGCGAGCCACCGCGCCACGCCAGCCGGGCTGCTTTTCAATATTTGCGGCGGCAATCTGACGATTTTGGAAACTACGCGCCGCGCTCGGCACAATTCCGGTCGGGTCAAGCCGCAGCCATTGACCGGGTTCAACCTCAGCCTCAACCCAAGCATGCGCGTCAGATTGGCGTATCCGATAATATTGCCCAAAGCCGTTCCACTCACCGCCCTGATAACCGATAATCACATTGGCAGGAATGCCCGCTGCGCGTAATGCCGTTGCCATTGCCATCGCATAATGGCTGCAATAACCGGATTTGGTATTGAAAAAGAAATTATCGAGGCGTTGTTCTGTCGGGCCGGTCAATGCTTGCGGGGTCAGCGTATATTGATAATCGCCGGTCGCGAAATGCGCCAATACTTGGTTGATAAAAGCGCGGCGTGAGCCGGCGGCGGCAAATTTTTCGCGCGCCCATGCCGCCAATAAAGGTTGACCGGAAATTTGCGTGCTGACCGGCACATCAGCACTATAAGGATTATCGGGGCTTGAGTTGATTACCACTTGCTGGTCGAGCACGCTCTTTTGGGTCCGTTTGACATACTCACCAAAGCGATTGAGCCGCGCATTACCGTCAATACGCGGCGCGAGCGCGACACCCAATACAGGATGCCAATCGGGCGCTTGGCGCGCATGTCGAATTGCGGTGCGTAACTCGCGGTCAATTCGCCCCAATCTTTTATCGAACGGCAGCGCCCCGATTTGACTGTCACGACGCGGGTCGCGCAACCAGCTCGCGCCGTCCATTAACCCCAAAACATGCACCCGCCAATACAGCGTTTCCTGCGGCAAAGGGTTCGCAACAAATGCGCGAAACGCATCTTCGCCGTTCAAGATGACTTGCGAAAACCGCCCCATATCAAGCCGTTCGCCGACCCCGCTTGAGGCCTGCGGTGCAACCAGGCCGGGAATGGCGGCCGGGTTGATGCGCGGCATCAGAATAAACGCAGCAATGGCGAAAAACAGCGAGCCGGACAAAGCCAGCACAATCGGTAAGAGGCGAATTCGCAAACCCGAAAGTGGCATGTCATTTATTCGAAGCGTATAAACGCCGGCGTAAAAAATCACCGATACGAGCAACAGCAAAAAGACAAACACATTGGTTGATAAAACCATCACGCAAAGCGCCGGAAACACGACGCCGATAAGATTAAATGCGCCCGGTCGCCCATCGTCCATCACCTGTTCGCAAACCGATAAAATCAAGATGACGAGCATGAAAAAGGGCGCTTGTGGCGGGCGTGCCAATTGCGCCAGCACCACCAACATGGTCGGAATGAGCGCCATCAGAAAAACCGTACGCCACCAGCGGCGTGGCATCAGCGTCACCGGCCACATAAGCAGCCATAAGAAAAAGGCGCGCATATCGATAAAATAGGCCAGCGTAAGCGCAATGGGCGCAGCCGCCAAAGCCAGCAATAAGGCGGTTAATTGCGCCTGTGCCGAACCCGGCAAAAAGGCCACCTTATTGTGTCTGAGCCAGCGCATAATAGGCTTTTTCCCGTGCCGGTTTGTCATAAATTTGATAGTCAGCGCCGCCAAGCGTCATGCGCGCCGGGGCGCCGATGCGTTCAGCCACCATTAGGCCGCCCGATAAATATGACAGGCCGGTTTCCAAATCGCCCTTTGGCTGGCGCAACACCATCTCGCCCTGCGCGTCAATGCCGTGGTCACGCACCATCGTCTCGCGCGTAGCCGCATAGCGTTTCCAGTCAATACGCGCCGGTGGGTCACTATCGGCGTAATCGCGCAAATCCCCCAATTCATCAGCAAAATTATTTTGCTGGCGTTTTTGGTCTGCCGCCTCGGCCATTGCCGGATTGCCGCGCGGATAGGCTTTAACCGCATGCTCGCTTGGCATCGGCGCGACCACGACATCGCCGGGCGGGCGTACCCAACTCCAAGCGCGTGCAATGCCAAACGGAAACACGGTCTCTATTTTGAGCGCCGGCACACCATGCACACCGCGCTCCAAACGGCCGATTGGCACCATAATGCCGGTCGCCGCATTTGACATATCAAGCGTCATATCACCCATCGGGCCGGTCAGTTTCAAATTGAAAGCGGGTTGGTCTTTGCGCAAGCTCAAGCGGATATGTTGCATGGTGCCGGCAAAATAATAAGGCTCCAAATCAATATTAATCTCAAGCCCTTGAATATTACGGACGCTGGCTATCAATGACAGCATGAAAACCAGAAACAGAAAAATAACCCCGAGTAAGATGAAATTATTCTGCACCTTGTATCCCATAGCAAAACTGGCGAGCACCAAAAACCCGGCATAAAACCCGTAGCGATTGGGCAAAATAAAGATATGACTTTGGCGAATATGCCAAGCGCCGTCACTCCATGCGCGCCGCCGCAATGCCAGCCGCCGTGTCAGGCGTTCTGAAAAGGATAGGGATTTGTTTTTCCGCTCGTCGCCGCTCGCCACGACACACCCCCTTAGGGCACTTCCACTTGCTGCAAAACGTCTTGCAAAAGGGCGATACCGGCACCGGTTATCGGGCCCAAACGATGCTGCAAAGCCGGCACGAAGACCACTTGCACGTCTTCCGGCTGGCAATAATCACGCCCCTCAATCATCGCATGCGCTTGCGCCAAACCTTTGATTTGTATCAATGCGCGCACCGATAAATTTGGCAAGCTGGCCGCACGCAGTCGCGCCGCCAAGCCTTGTAAATATTCAATCACCGGATCGCCAAAGGTGATTTGTGCGCAATGTGCCCGCAATAGATTGAAATCACCCGCCGCTAAAACCGGCGCACCCTGTTCAAAGTTTTCTTCGCCCGATACCGCATCGCGCAAAATATCACCTTCCACCGCATTAGACGGCAGGCCGAGACTAAAAGAGACCGAAAAGCGGTCAAGCTGGCTTTCGGGCAAAGGCGACACGCCGACTTGCTCGGTTGGGTTTTGTGTTGCGATGACGATAAACGGCTCGGGCAGCGTGAAGCTTGACCCATCGACCGTGACTTGACGCTCAGCCATTGCCTCAAGCAAAGCCGACTGGCTTTTTGACGGCGCGCGGTTCAACTCATCAGCCAGCAAAAGTTGGGTAAAAACCGGCCCTTGCCGGAACTGGAAATCACCGTTTTTCGGGTCGAAAATATTAACCCCGACAATGTCGGAAGGGGTTGTGTCATTGGTGCATTGCAAGCGGCTCCAATCGAGCTGCAAATGATGTCCCAATGCGCGTGCCAAACTGGTTTTACCCATGCCGGGCGCGTCTTCAATTAACAAATGACCGCCCGATAACATGGCCGCAAGCGCCAGGCGCACTTGCTGTTCTTTATCACGCACCGTTTCCATTACGGCGGACACGGTTTTTGCCAAACACGCAAGGTCAGGCGTGTCGGTAACCGATTTTTCCTCAGCAGCACTCATAAGCAACCCGTAAGTCTCAAAACTTTCCAAACATTATAGCTTTTTGGTTCAAAAACCATAATCAATCTTGCTTTTTTTTGCTCAATAACCCAATTTCTGCCTATGAGTGAAAGCGATTTTGCCCCACCTGTTGCGCCCACGCCGATTGTTCATTGCCGCCATTGCCGCTATTGGGACGCGCATATGATTGCGCGACCGACCAAGACGCCTGAAGGCTTGTGTCGCCGCAAAGCCCCGTCTCCGGCGATTGTTGCCGAAGACACTGATACCGGCACAAGCTGGCCGAAAACATTTGAAGATGATTGGTGCGGTGAAGGCGAAGCCAATGAGCCGACCGGCTGACGATTTTTCCTTCTAACCGCCTGCCAAATCACCGGCGGAGAAGATGGGCAGATAAAGAGCCACAACCATCATGCCGATAAGACCGCCAACAAACACAATCATCACCGGCTCGATGACGGTCGACAGACCCTCGACCAAAGCGTCGAATTCTTCTTCGTAATAATTGGCAATGGAATTGAGCATTTCTTCCATATTACCGGTGCGCTCCCCGACTGCGATAAGCTGCGACAGCTCAATCGGAAAAACTTTTTCTTTGGCAAATAGCGACGATAATTCCGCGCCGGTCATGACATCGCGCTTAACGCGACCAAATGCATTCATGAACAGCGTATTGGTGGTCACGGTCGAGGCGACGTTGAGTGTTTCCAGCACGCTGACCCCGGCCGCAAACAAATTCGCCATTAACAATGATGAGCGCGCCACCACGGCCATCATAATAATGCCTCCAAAGAGCGGCATTTTCAACAACAGCGCGTGCCAAGCATAGCGGTAGGGCAGCACATATTTACTCATCATATTGTGAAAGAAAATAACGCCGAAAAACACCGCGAACACGCCCAGCACATTGCTGATATCGGAAATCCAAATACTGGCATCGACAATCGCTTGCGTCGGGGCGGGCAATGCAATGCCCATGCCGTCATACATTTCCTGAAAGGTCGGTACCACATTGGTCAACATGAAGATTGAAATGCCCACTGATACGGTAATCAATGTAACCGGATAAAACATTGCCGACTTAATGCCCGCTTTAATCTTCTGCTGCTTTTCAAGAATTTCCACCAGCTTGTCGATGAATTTATCCAGCATGCCCGAAACCTCACCGGCCTCAATCATGTTGCGATAGACATTATCAAAATGCCGTTCGTGTTCTTTGAACGCTTCAGATAGTGGCTTACCATCATTGAGCGTCTTAATCATTTGCTGCGTCACACGCTTCATATTCGGATTTTTGGTCTGCCCGGCGACCATAATCAGCCCGTCCAAAATCGGCAGACCGGCGCGTATCATGGTCGATAGCTTTTTGGTGAACATCAGAATTTCTTTGGCCGGAATTGAACCGAATGGCCCCCAAGTGATTTGAATATCAAGCGCGCCGCCCTTCTTCTCTTTCACTTGTTTTATTTTCTTGATCTTGATGCGCTGCTGACGCAAGGCTGAGCGGGCACGCGCCAAACTATTGGCTTCAATTTGCCCCTTTACCTTTTTTTTGCCTTGCAGGCCTGCGTAAGCGAATTGCGACATGATAATTATCTAATTGACCACCAGTACTCGGGTAAACTCTTCGAGGCTCAAAACCCCGTCTCTTATATAATCGCGCCCAACCTCCTGCATGGTCAAGAAGTTATCGACCCGCGCCGCTTCCAAAATCTCCGGCGCTTGCGCCTGTTTCAAAATCGCTTCCTCAACCTCAGGGGTGACCCGCAAAACCTCATAAATGCCCTGACGCCCTTTATAACCTGTGCCCTCACAAGTCG
>JAKMCZ010000025.1 GCA_022428185.1 Alphaproteobacteria bacterium
TCGTCATCCATATTGTCCTTCAAAACGGCTTCGCCCGACGCATCTATAAGGTCTTTTGACGGCTTGCTGACCACGGTGAACCCGTTACAGGCCATAAAGTCGAGGCGACGGTGAATACGAAGCACCAAACCAGCCCGGTCTTCCGAACCATCTTCGCGCGGTATCGATTCATAATGGTAAATCCGTAAAAATATGCTTTCACCATTATTCTTTCGGAAATAATCAAGCAGTTTCACGTCATCGACATACATATTGATACTTTGTTTTGAACGCCGGAAATTGGCACTGTCGATAAAAACGGCAAAACGCTCATTGGGATAAAATTTAATCATAAGCTGTCCCTTTTTTTTATTTTTGGACAACAACACACTAAACCAAAAGGCCCGTTAGGCGCAAATCAGACCGAACCGGTAATCGCCATTTTCAGCAAAATGAGTTGATAAGTAAGCAGGCCGCGCTGCTTTGGATAGGCCGCAGCCTGTCGGCGTGCCAGCCCTATCGGTAAAAAAATCGGCAATAAAAGCTTTCGGTCGCTACGTGGTAAAGCCTTAAACATCTTACACGCACCAACCAGTAATTGATGCGCGCGCGCCGCGACCGCCTCGCCCCCTTGTGGCACCAACCGTAATAATTCAAACCCCGTCCCTGCCGTGACCAATAACTCATCGCTTAAAGTGGAGGCCGACGGGGCGCTGCAAATATCGCAGGCAAGACGCATCAAGGCCGGGCCGACCTGTCGCGCTTCATCTTCCAATTGCTCGAGATTACGCGTGCCTTCCGCCAACGCCGCTTCGCGCCCGTCAATCAGTGGCAGAACCTGTGCCGCTTGAAGCGGATTGAGCAGCAACGCTTCGCCAATCGGTGTGCCCCGCGCATCGCCTTTTGCCACTGCCTCAAGCAAATCGCGCCACCATTGCAACCTGATGGCACCGACCATCGGGTCGGAGACTGAAGCCGGAATTCGGGCAATATCGGCATAAAGATGATAGAGCGTTAAAAGTGGCGCGCGTTTATCGATGGGCGCAAATAAATGGCAGAGGTATAAATCACCGTCTAGCCAGCGCAATTCCTGCCTTAAAAGATCTTCATCCATAATCTACCCTCAAAAAGAAAAGGGCCGCACAAATGGCGGCCCCTCCTCCAGATTTATTGCCGCTTAGTAAAGGTTCTGAGCGGAAACCATAGCAAACAGCATTGGTATGGAAAGCAATGTGTTGGTGCGCGAGAACAGCATGGCGGTGCGCGCCGATGCGGCTTTCTCATCTGCGTCAGCCTCAACAATGCCCAGCGCCTTTTTCTGGTTCGGCCAAATGACAAACCAGACATTGAACCACATGATAATGCCCAGCCACATGCCGATACCGATAGCGATATTTTTCGGCACGGCGAAATCATTCATTGCGCCAAGTGACATTGCGTCATGGATATAGCCGTTCAAATAACCGAGGATAAGACCGGTGATAAGCGTCGCCATAGCCGCCCAGCGGAACCACCATAAAGCGGCAGGCGCAATTACCTTGCCGATGGCAGGTTTCTGCTCATCAGGAATATTCGGCATATTCGGGATTTGCACGAAGTTGAAGTAATACAGCAGGCCAATCCACATAATGCCACTCAGCACATGCAGCCAGCGGAACAAGAATGCATAAAAAGTCGTGTCGAATGAACCGCCACTGTTGAGATACATAAGCTCCAGCAAAAATGCCAAAACGAAGCCCGCAATAACCGTGTTGCGGAGTGATGTTAGAATTGCAGCCATGACAGCCTCCCCTATTCCGAATCTATTGTTGTTAAAAGCATAGCACCCTTAAAAACCCCGAAGCAAGAAAACGGGGCAAGAAAGCTAGTCAACTTGCGTGCCTGACCAGTCGCGCTTGACACCAAGCAGCATCAATAAGGGTGAGGCGACGAAGATTGACGAATAAGTGCCGACAATCACGCCCCAAATCATCGCAAAGGTGAAGCCGCGAATAACCTCTCCACCAAGAATATAAAGCGCCAGCAAAGCGAGCATGGTGGTGACAGAGGTCATGACAGTGCGCGACAGCGTTTCATTGATGGCGATATTCAGCAGCTCAGCCAAATCCATCTTTTTATATTTTCGCAGGTTTTCCCGCACCCGATCATAAACCACCACCGTGTCATTCATCGAATAGCCGACAATGGTCAAAATGGCGGCCAGAATGGATAAGTTAAAATCAAGCTGCAGCAGCGCAAACAAGCCAATGGTCAGCGCTACATCGTGCACCAATGCCAGCACTGCGCCGACACTGAACTGCCACTCAAAACGGAACCAGATATAAATCAGCATGGACGCAATTGCAGCGACCACCGCAAAAATGCCGGTTTGGATAAGCTCAGCACTGACTTGCGGGCCGACAATCTCAACCCGTCTTACATCAAAATCGCGCGCCAACTCATCACGCACCCGCTCAACCGCCGTCAGATTATTGCTCGCATCAACCGCGCCGGTTTTCTCGGCAATCCGGATAAGCACATCAGTTTCTTTACCGAATTCCTGAATTTGCAAATCGCCCAAATCGAGCGCACCCAAACGGCCGCGCAGGTCAGCCAGGTCAACCGCACTGTCAGAGCTCGCTTCAATCAATGTGCCGCCGCGAAAATCAATGCCGAAATTCAAACCATTGACTAGAAAGATGCCGAGCGAGGCAGCAACCAAAATCGCCGACATGGTCATCGCAATGACACGATGGCGGATAAAGCCAATCGCTGTGTTTACCGGAACAAGTTTCAACGTTCTCATGGCTCAATCTCCGGCTAAATCGGCAAGGCTTCAGGTTTGCCCTGACGGCGCAACCATAGAGCGACGAAAAGGCGCGTCAGCACAAACGCCGTGAACACCGAGGTGACAATGCCGATAGCGAGCGTTACCGCAAACCCGCGAATTGGCCCCGAACCAAGTTGGAACAGAATAATCGCCGCCAGCAAGGTCGTAACATTGGCATCAAAAATGGTGTTTAGGGCGCGGCTATAGCCCATATCGATCGCGATAATTGGGTTCTTATCCGCCGCCAGTTCTTCACGAATACGTTCGAAAATCAGCACATTGGCATCAACCGCCATACCGACAGTCAACACAATTCCGGCAATTCCGGGCAGTGTTAGCGTCGCTTGCAGACCGGAGAGAACCGCCATAATCAAAAGCAAATTGGCAATCAGCGCTATATTGGCGAACAAGCCGAAGGCTATAGCTGATAATCATGAAACCAATCACCGCGCAAAAGCCGACGATAAGCGCGATGCGCCCCGCTGCCACGCTGTCAGCACCAAGACCCGGCCCAACCGTGCGCTCTTCCAAAATGCTCATCGGCGCAGGCAAGGCACCGGCGCGAAGCAAAATCGACAAGTCATTGGCCTCTTCAACACTGAAATTACCGGTAATACGGCCCGAGCCGCCCAAAATCGCGGTTTGAATAATCGGCGCGGAAATCACTTTCTCGTCCAGCACGATAGCAAATGGACGA
>JAKMCZ010000040.1 GCA_022428185.1 Alphaproteobacteria bacterium
TTGAAACAGCACCGGCACCAAAATCATGCCGCCGCCGACACCCAGCAAGCCTGCGACAATGCCGGATAGAAACCCTGCCACAAGCAGCGTGACCGCCAAAACAGCTAATTCACTTTCCATCTCAACCGGCCCTCTGCATGGCTTTTTCTTTTTGCTCTTCGACCAATTGCAAAGCTTCTTGAAGCACCATCGGGTCGTCGCCACGACGCGGCGCGTTTTCACTCAAATGGCGTCGCCATAGACGCCCGCCCGGCAAGCCTTGAAACAAGCCCATTACGTGCCGCGTCAGCGCATGAAGCGGTGTTCCGTTCGTTACCAGCGTTTCCGCATAGGGAATTAGCTGCTCGACAATCTCTTCGCGGGTTGGCGGCGGCGCGCTATCGCCAAACAAAACACCATCGACCGAAGCCAACAGATAGGGATTTTTATAAGGCGCACGACCCAGCATCACACCATCGGTTTGCGCGAGATGCGTTTTGCTGTCGGCCAGCGTTTCGATGCCGCCATTTATCGAGATTAACAAATCGGCATGGGCGCGCTTCAACTGATAAACCAACTCATAATCGAGCGGCGGGATATCGCGATTTTCTTTCGGGCTTAACCCGTCCAACCAAGCCTTGCGCGCATGAACGATAAAATGCGTGATGCCCGCGCTTTTACATTTTTCAACCAGCGTGAACAGCGCCTCGCGCGGTTCTTGGTCGTCAACGCCGATGCGCGATTTGACGGTTATAGGCAATTTAACGGCAGCGCGCATTGCTGCCACGCAATCAGCCACCAAATCGGGTTCTTGCATCAAACACGCGCCGAAACTGCCCGATTGCACGCGGTCAGATGGGCAGCCTACATTCAGATTGATTTCGTCATAGCCGTAATCTTCGCCGATTTTGGCGGCTTCAGCCAGTGCCTCAGGGCTGCTGCCACCAAGTTGCAAGGCCAATGGGTGTTCTTGTTCATTAAAGGCGAGCAATTTATCGCGATTGCCATAACGCACCGCATCGGCCGTCACCATTTCGGTGTAAAGCCGCGCGCGTTTGGACATTAGCCGCATGAAAAAACGGTCATGGCGGTCGGTCCAATCCATCATCGGCGCGACGGAAAAGCGAATATCTGGCGCGGTCAAGCTCATCTCGCCTTTGTCGCCTTTTTTGTCTGAATGGGCAAGAAGCGGACAAAGAAAAAGCCCGCAAGGTTTTCTACTTCCGCAATCCCCTCTTATCTGCCATAGTCTCTTCAGCAACGTGCGGAAGGTGCGTTGTCGGGGTTAGTAACCCCTCTTGAGAGCCGCAATTTAATTGCGTAAGTGGCTTAGCGACACCAAATAGTCAGGTGCGTTAGGTTTTTTTTATGCGCTATGCGGAAAATCCCTCCACTCCAACTTCGGTCGGGGTGGCGGCGAAATAAAGCCTCGGCTGAATACGCCGTAGCCGATCTCTTGAGCGGTTTACTTCGCCCCGGCACCTGTGAGAGCAGCTGTCGGTTTCGTTTTTTTGGGTCAGTGTAAAGGTCGGGGCGGTGACAAAATAAAACAGGCCGAAGCCGAGACCGGTCGAATATATCCCGCCGTTGGCCTCTCGCGGGAACACCACAAAGAGCCCGAGATAGAGGCTGAAAAGAGGCAACAGGCATGTTGACGCGCAACCCCTGTTTTACGGTGTTAGTGCGCCCCGACTTCTCAAAAACGGAATTCCCTCTAGCCGACTTCGCCTCGCTAAAGCGAGGCTGCGCTGGCGGAAGGCGCACCGTGCTTGCCCGCGGGGCAAGCAGGTGCTTTTACCGAAACACTATTTCTTGCTGCCCGCTCCGGGCAATTCATTGAACGGTACTTTTTTATCGACGCGAATATCTTGCGGCAAACCCAGCACTTGCTCGGAAACAATATTGCGCAAAATTTCGTCCGTGCCACCGGCAATACGGTAACCCGCTGCGCCAATCCACTGATGCTGGAATGCGCCTGCCATTGGGCTTTCATCGACATCATTCATAATGCCGCCCTGACCTTGCATATCCATCGCAAAGCTCGCCAAATCCTGCATTTTCGGACCCGAGACGATTTTACCGATAGAGCTTTCAGCGCCCGGCACTTGCCCTTTTGACAGGGCAGTTAGCGTGCGGAATTTGGTATATTTCAGACCTTGTGACTGAACATACCAATCGGCCAGCTTTTCGCGGACATTGGCATCTTTAATCGCCGGACCGTTTTCAAGCTCCGTATCGCGCGCCAATTTAAGCAATTCCTGGTGGTCAACACCGCTGCCCTGACCGATAGCCAAGCGTTCATTCATCAGCGTTGTCAGCGATACTTTCCAGCCTTCACCGACATCGCCAAGACGTTGGCTATCCGGCACACGCACATCATTGAAGAACACTTCATTGAAGCCGCTACCGCCGGAAATCTGCTTGATTGGACGGATTTCAATGCCCGGTGTTTTCATATCAAGGAAGAAAAAGGTCAGACCCTTATGCTTCGGCACGCTCGGGTCAGAGCGGGTAACGATGATGCCATAATCGCAAAAATGCGCGCCTGAGGTCCAGACTTTCTGGCCGTTAATAACCCATTCATCGCCATCTTTTTCACATTTGGTGCGCAGACCCGCAACGTCAGAACCGGCAGCCGGTTCAGAGAAAAGTTGACACCAGATTTCCTCGCCCCGCAGCGCAGGTTTTACGAAGCGGTCACATTGCTCTTTGGTTGCCCATTTCATCATGGTCGGAATGCACATGCCGAGACCAATTTCAAAGAACCCGCCGGGGACATCGAAATTGGCTTCTTCTTGGCTGTAGATTACCGATTGAATCGGTGTGCCGCCCAGTCCGCCATATTCTGTCGGCCAAGTGATGGCCGCATAACCGGCTTCGGCCTTTTTGGCTTGCCATTCTTTGGCGCGCAACAAACGCTCCGATTCCGGTTTGTTTGACACACCCGATTTGGTTTTGCTCGGGTCTTTCGGTTTGGCGTTAGCGCTCAACCATTCGCGCACTTCAGCACGAAACTTTGCTTCTTCTTGGGTATCGTTAAAATCCATTTTAACTGTCCTTCCTGAAGGTCATTACTATTAACTGCGTTGCTTTAAGCAACATTACTTTTCTCAAGCTCGGCGACGAGCCTGTCTTTCCATCGGCTGGCACTGCCCAGCGCCAAAGCCAGTAGCTTTGACCGACGGTAATGGAATTGCGGATTGGCTTCCCATGTAAAGCCGATACCGCCATGCACTTGAATACATTCTTGCGCTGCAAAACGATAAGCTTCGGTGGCTGAAATTCGCGCCGAGGCGGCAGCCAGTTCAAGCTCTGCACCATCTTCCGACAAAATCATCGCGCCGTAATAAGCGTTAGAGCGCGCCAATTCCAGCTTCACATACATGTCGGCAAGGCGGTGCTTAATCGCCTGATAGGAACCGATTTGGCGACCAAAAGCATAACGGTCGAGCGAGTAATCTTTCGCCATATTCAACGCTGCTTCAGTGCCGCCGACTTGTTCAAATGCCATCAGCACAGCAGCGCCGGCTTCAACCCGGTTGAGCAAATTCCAGCCCTCGCCCTCAGCGCCCAACAAGCTCGCATCGGCATTGTCGAAATTTATCTCAGCATGGCCGCGTGTCGGGTCAACCGTGTCGACCGCCGAGCGGGTTACGCCGTCTTGATTAAGGTCAACCAAAACCAAAGACAAAGCCTGCTCGCCCTTGCCGCCCGTATTAGCCAGCACCACGGCGACCGAAGCGGTTTCACCGTCCGGCACCGGTAATTTGCGACCGCTTAGCTTGCCGCCGGAAAAACTTGCTTTCACTGTGCGCGGCGACGGCGCTTGTGTGCCCTCAGCAGCAGCCAGCGTGCCGATAATTTCGCCACTGGCAATTTGCGGCAACCATGCGGCGTTTTGCTCGTTAGAACCGGCCAGCTTTAGCGCTTCGGCAAACATATAGATAGAAGACGAAAACGGGACCGGTGCAGCAGCGCGGCCCAATTCTTCGGCAATCACGCAAAGCTCCAATGCACCCAGCCCAAGACCGCCAAACTCTTCAGGAATGGCAGCACCGGCGAAACCCAGTTCGCAAAGGCCATTCCAAACACCGTCATGGTGGCTGTCGTCACCTTCTAAAATTGTGCGAACGTCATCATAGCTGCATTTGTCCTCAAGGAACTTGCGCGCCTGATCCTTCAGCATTTTCTGGTCGTCAGAAAAATCAAAATTCATATCACTCTCCCAAGCTGCGCACAGGCTATTTGATTGATATTTTGCGGTCAATCTTTTCGAGCGTGTCGATATATATCAAAG
>JAKMCZ010000055.1 GCA_022428185.1 Alphaproteobacteria bacterium
GTCTCATCATCGCCGCCGCCATAGCCTATGCGATGGGCCATTGGGCCAGCACGCGGTGGATTGCCGGCACAGAAGATAAAGACCCCTCACCGATTGTTATTGATGAAGTTGTCGGCCTGTGGCTTGCCCTCACCCTCGCCCCCCTTACACCGCTGGGCATTGCGCTGGCGTTTGGCCTGTTTCGTTTGTTCGACATTGTGAAGCCCTGGCCGGTGCGCTGGGCTGACAAAAATATCAGCGGCGCAACAGGCATAATGCTTGATGATGTTTTGGCCGGTATTTGGGCGGCGCTGGTGTTATTGGCAGCGCGCGAACTCAATCTGATTTAGGAGAAAGACCCATGTTGTTTGAAAAAGAGCTGACCGATAAAGCGACCAAATTGCTGAAACTGGCGGGCGAAAAGAAAATGCGCGTCGCCACGGCGGAAAGCTGCACAGGCGGCTTGATTTCCGCTTTGCTGACCGAAATTCCCGGTTCGTCCGTGGTTATCGGGCGCAGCTTTGTGACCTATTCAAACCGCGCCAAGCACGAAGTACTGCATGTGCCCGCCGAACTGTTGCGCGAACATGGCGCAGTATCCGAGCCGGTGGCGCGCGCCATGGCACAAAACACGTTCGACATGACGACCGCGCATTTGACAGTCGCCGTGTCAGGCATTGCCGGACCGGGCGGCGGCTCAGCGGAAAAACCCGCCGGAACCGTGCATATGGCAACATGCTCTGAGAATAGTGTTGATCATCACATGCATCAGTTCGGCGATATCGGTCGCACCGAGGTTCGCTTGGCTACGGTTCATGCAGCAATGGATATGTTACTGAGGCATTTCGACTAGCCGTAGATTTCCAGCGCACGCGTTTCAAAAGCGGCGACAAAACGCTCAACGACGCGCCCCATTATCGGCTGAATGATGCGGCGCAAAAGCGGCACGGAAAACTCGAAACGCAATTCAAAATGCACATCGCAGCCGGTCGGCGTGTCTTCAAACGTCCATTGATTGAATAAATGCCGAAACGGGCCTTTGGCTTGGTGCACCGTCACCCGCAGCGGCTCAGTGCCAAGTTCAATGCGACTGCTATAGGTTTCACGCAGCATTTTATAGCCGACGGCCAAATCAGCCAGCATCTCATCGTCTGAACGCTGCCGCACCCGCGAGGCTGTGCAATAGGGAATGAACTCATCATAGCAATCGACATCGGTAATCAGGTCGAACATTTGCTGAGCCGTAAAAGGGCTTTGGCGTGTCAGCTCAATCGCCTTCATAACAAACCCTCAGGCCTTTTTCCGCTTCGCCAAACGCGCGGCCTTCAATTTTTCAAAATCTTCATCAGCGTGATGCGACGAGCGCGTGAGCGGCGTAGCCGACACCATGAGAAAGCCTTTGGCGCGCGCCTGTGTCGCCAGCCCGTCAAACTCGTCCGGTGTCCAAAAGCGGTCAATCGGCGCATGTTTGCGGGTCGGCTGCAAATATTGCCCGATGGTTATAAAATCGATATCGGCCGAGCGCATATCGTCCATCACCTGCATCACTTCTTCACGCGCTTCGCCCAACCCCACCATTATTCCCGACTTGGTAAAGATTTCAGGGTCAAGCTGCTTGACGCGCTGCAGCAAGTTCATCGAATGGAAATAGCGCGCGCCCGGGCGAATGGACAAATAAAGGCGCGGCACGGTTTCCAAATTGTGATTAAAAACATCTGGCTTAGCCGCAACGACGACCTCCAGCGCACCATCTTTACGCAAAAAATCGGGCGTTAAAATTTCAATCGTCGTGTTCGGCGCGGCGGCGCGAATGGCGTGAATCGTATCGGCGAAATGCTGCGCCCCGCCATCGTCTAAATCATCGCGGTCAACGCTGGTAATCACCACATGGCGCAAACCCAGCTTAGCAACCGCATCTGCCACATGCGCCGGTTCGCTCGTATCAAGCGGCAGCGGCACACCGGTAGCGACATTGCAAAAGGCGCAAGCACGGGTGCAGGTCTCGCCCATAATCATGAACGTCGCGTGTTTTTGCTCCCAACATTCACCGATATTCGGACACGCCGCTTCTTCGCACACGGTAACCAGATTGTTTTCTTTCACAATCGCGCGGGTTTCAGCATAGGCGGCTGAGCCCGGCGCTTTGGCGCGTATCCATTCCGGTTTACGAAGCACCTCGCTATCCGGTCGGTTTTGTTTTTCCGGATGGCGTGGTTTTTGGGGCTTTTTCGGCGCGCCCGATAGATTGTCAATCACAACGGTCATACGCCTTATATAGGCGCATTTTCAGCTCATTTATAGGGGCATATTGAAGCTAGTTGAGGCGCGGGTCGGTTTTGAAGACGATGGTTTCATCGCGCGCCACCAGACCAAGCACCAACCGTGCGCGCTCATCAAGAAAATCGAGATTGAGCGCATCATCGCTCAGCAAATCAACCTGCTGGTGCAATTCATCATTGCCCGCTTTCAATGCTTGAAGTTCAAATTGCAGGCTGGCTTTTTCTTGTTCCAAATCTTCCCAGCCACGCCAGCCGCGTTCACCTTGTAAAGCCTGCATCGCCAATCCGCCAATCGCCAGCAGCAAAACAAAGCTTGGCACAAGGCGGCGCAGGCGCAGCGGTTCCTGCCCGACGGTGCGGCTCGATGGCCTTGATGTCACAAAACGAATCATTGACTGACCGAATCACGATTTGATTCGCGGGGTCAAGAAAAAATTGCGCTGTCAGAAACACTCGGCAGCCAAACGTTTCACGCGATTTGCCCTGCTTTCGAGAATGTGCCAAAGTCCGCCCCATGATGAGTCGAGCAAAATCAGCGTCTGTCGCTTTTCTTCTTCTTGTTCTGCAACTGGGCGTGGCCCACGCTGTGCAGCATGATGTGCATGACTTTGACCCGTCTCACATAACCATTGCGCATGATGACGGTGATTGCTTGCTGGCCGATACGCCGCAGGCTAAATCGGCTTTGCCGATTATCCCAATCGCATTTGTCATCTGCACCAGTCATGACGTTCCTCCTACGCGCACGCGTCATGCCACAAACAAATTTTCAAAAGCAAACCCGCGCGCGCCACCGACCACTCTCTAAATTCATTTTTTTACTGATTTAGAGGGAGGTTCACATGAACCGCAAAATGCAAGTCGCCGCTCTGCTCGGCGCAACCATGCTCAGCACAACTGTCTGGGCGCAAGAAACTGACGAGATTATCGTCTTGAGTTCACCGTCGCAAAAAGCGGCTACTGAAGTTATTTCAACCACCGAAATTCTTACGGCTGAAGATATTCAGAATAATATCGATGGTCCACTCGGCAATTTGCTGGATGGCCTGCCGGGCGTTGACAGTGCAGGTTTCGGCCCCGCTGTCGGCCAACCGCTTATTCGCGGTCTTGGCGGTTATCGTGTTGATACGATGACAAACGGCATGAGCATTGGCGATATTGCTGCCACGGCGGGCGACCATGCCAATGCATTGTCGCTGTTTGATACCGATCGCATCGAAGTGCTGAAAGGCCCTGCCGCTCTGCGTTATGGCGCGTTCGCAGCCACCGGCGTGATCAACAGCTTCAACCGTCATATGGATGGCGCAGCAGACGACACAACCGATGTCTTACTTGGCATGGGCGATAATGCCGATGAAACCCTGATGGGCTTTTTTGCCCGACGCGGCGACTTCGCCATATCTGCCTTCTCGCAGGATGCTGACAACATCACCATTCCGACGCATGCTGAAAGTGAAGCCTTTCACGAACAGGAAGAAGCGGAAAGCGACGATGGCGATGACCATGAGGAATTGGTCGATAGCGAGCAGGAAGCCGATGACACGGAAAACGAAAGCACAGGCTTCACAGTCTCAGCTCGCTTTGGCGATGATGAAACCAATCTGTCGCTGATGTTGGTCAATCATGAAATGGAATATGGCGTGCCGGGTCACTCGCATGGTGGTGGTGAAGAAATCGTCATCGACGCTGAACAGCAAACGGCTCAAGCCCGCCTGATACATAATCTATCGGGCAATCGTTTCGACATGCTGCAAGCCGATTTGACAATCGGTGCGTTTGAGCAAACCGAAGGTGAAACAGAATTTGAGCAAGACAGCATGCATTTGCGCACAGAATTAAGCGGTGAACGCAATGGTTGGCAAACGCTAGTCGGCTTCGAATTTCGTGACAATGAGCTGACGGCTACGACTCATGAGGATGAGGATGAGGATGAAGGCGCAGTCGATGACGAACATGGTCACGGCTTTTATTTGCCCAATACCAAGCGGTCACAATATGGTCTGTTTGTGTTTGCCGAACGCGAGCGCAATGATTGGCTGAGCGAAGTGGCTTTGCGCTTTGATAGTGTCGACCAAGAGTCAAATCACGTTGATGAGCCAGATGAAAATGCCGACGTGTCGCATGACCTGACCAATTTCTCTGTCGGTCTGGCGCGCAAGCTGGAAGGTAACATGCTGCTTGGCGGCTCACTTTCTTCAACTGAACGCGCACCCAGCCAGGTCGAGCTTTTTGCTGAGGGTGATCATGTTGCCGTTGGTCGAAACGAAGAAGGCGACCCGCAATTGGATAAGGAAACCTCGCTGTCCACCGAGCTCTATCTGCGTCGTAATTGGGGCATGAGCAGTTTGCGTTTTGCGCTCTTCAATAATGACTATAGCGACTTCATTTACATGAAGCGCAACTCGGTCCGCGATGAAGCCGATGATGGTATTCTGGGCTTTGACTATGATCAGCAGGATGCCGAACTGTCGGGTTATGAAGTCGAATATCTGACGGGCTTCGCCATTGGCGGTCGCACACTGGATGTCAAGCTGAGCTATAGCGCGATTACCGGTGAACTGGCCGATGGTGGCAATCTGCCCGCCATGCCGCCGGAAAAAATCGGCCTAGGCTTCGGAATGGATTTCAACGCATTCCGCCTCAATGTTGATGTTGAGGATGCTGCCGATCAAACCGACACGGGCGTGGAAGAGCTGGCCACCGATGGCTACACATCAATTGATGTCAGCGCCGGATGGTCGCCTGCGCGTTATGAAGGTCTCCACATCACGGCGGGAATTCGCAATGTGACGGATGAAGAAATTCGCCATCACACCAGCCCGTTGAAGGATTTACTACCGGAACCGGGACAGGATATCCGCCTGATCGCACGGTATCGGTTTTAATACACCTTTGCGTTAAAGCGCTTCGGCGCGACAAAAAGAAAAGGCCCCGTCTCGCGATGGGGCCTTTT
>JAKMCZ010000038.1 GCA_022428185.1 Alphaproteobacteria bacterium
GGCGCAGTCTGCCAGCCCACAAAATGGTGACCGAGAACAAAGGCTGAATTCCCTGAACCGAGAGATTGAGGCGCGCAAAAACCGTCAGGCCGAATTGCAAGCCGAAGCGCGCCAATTGAAAACCCAACAAAAAGCGCTGCAAAAACGCACCATTGATTTGGCAAGCGATTTGCAAAATATCGATGCCGAGCGTGACCGCTTGGAAAATCGGTTGGCCGAACTGGCGGTCAGCGAGAGCCAGCTTGATGAGGCGTTGCAAAATGACCGCGCGGCCCTCGCCCAACTCTTGGCCGGATTACAGGCGATGCAAAAACAACCGGCACCGGCTTTTGCCGTGCATGCTGAAGACGCGCTATCGGCCGTGCAAGGCGCACTGGCAATGGCGGCTGTCGTGCCCGGCATGCAAATGCGGGCGGCTGATTTGCGTGACCGCTTAACCGAATTGGCGGCCCTGCGCACGCGCATGGACAGACAATCGCAAGCTCTAATCACAGCCGAGCAAGACGCCGCCACAGCACGCACCGATCTTGATAAGGCGCTGCGCGCCAAAGCCAAAGCTGAAACAAAACTGCGCCGTGCGGCTAAGAACGAAGCAGCGGCGATTGCGCGACTGGTCGATGAAGCGCGCGATTTGCGTGATTTGTCGCGGCGCTTGCAAAATCGGCGCAGCGATAAGGGTTTCGCGGGCAGCGGTTTTGCCGATGCGCGCGGGCTATTGCCCCTGCCGGTGACCGGGCGCGTCGTTGCCCGTTTCGGCCAGCGCAATGAAAACGGGGTGCGTCAGCAAGGCCTGTCGATAGCCGCCCGCCCGGGTGCGCAAATCAATGCTCCCTATGACGGCGTCATTTTATATAGCGGGCCGTTTCGTCAATATGGCGAGATTGTCATTATTGGTCTGGCCGATGGGTTTCAGATGATTTTGGCCGGATTATCCGATAGCCGCGTCTATGTCGGGCAAGAAATACTTGCCGGAGAACCTGTCGGCGTGCTGGCGGGTGCGCTTTTGGAGACACATAGCGGTGAGGAAAGCCATGAAAATCACCAATTCGGGTCTTCGACTTCGGGCCGCAGTCAGCTATATATGGAGTTACGGTCCGACGGTCGTCCCATTGACCCCGCACCCTGGCTCAAGCGCAGTTAATCTGGAACTTCACTTGGCTTCAAAAATGGGCACCACCGCCTGTTTGGTGGCTGGGTAATGATAAGGTAACGATAAGGAAAACAATATGACACGCATGTCACTCAACGCCGCGCGTTCATCTCATCTGGCGCTTATTCTGGCCTTTGTGCTGGCGGTTGCGCTATCCGCCCCCGGCACAAAAGCCTATGGCGAGAACCGTCAAGACGAGCAAGAGCTTTACAATCAACTGACCTTATTTGGTGATGTGCTGGAACAAGTGCGCCGCAATTATGTCGATGCGCCTTCGGATAAGGAACTGATTGAGGCCGCCTTGTCGGGCATGATGACCTCGCTTGATCCACATTCGGCTTATTTGCCGCCGAAAAATTTCGAAGATATGCAGGTTGAGACCAAAGGCGAATTTGGCGGGCTGGGCATAGAGGTAACCATGGAAAACGGGCTGGTGAAAGTGATTGCGCCAATCGATGACACGCCGGCGAGCCGCGCCGGTATGCGCCCCAATGATTTGATCTCGGAACTGGACGGCACGCCGGTTTTGGGGCTTACCTTGTCGGAAGCGGTGGATTTAATGCGCGGTGAAAAAGGCAAACCGATAAGCCTGACGGTGCTGCGCGAGGGTGAAAAAGAACCCCTCGAGATAACCATTATACGCGACACGATTAAAATCCGTGCCGTGCGGACGCGCGTCGAAGGGCCTGATGAAAACATCGCCTATATTCGCCTGACCACATTTAACTCGCAGACAACCAAAAATCTGAAAAAGGCATTCAATAAGCCGCCCGCCGAAATCGGCCGCAATAAGCTGGCCGGATTTATTATTGATTTGCGCAATAATCCGGGCGGTCTGTTACGCGAGGCAATTTCCGTGTCGGACACCATGCTCGACCGTGGCGAAATTGTATCGACACGCGGGCGCAATGAAGATGACAGCTCACGCTTTTCGGCGCGGCGTGGCGACATGGCGCGCGGCTATCCGATTGTGGTGATGATAAATGGCGGCTCAGCGTCGGCCTCTGAAATTGTCGCCGGTGCGCTGCAAGACCATCATCGCGCAGTGATTATCGGCACACCAAGTTTCGGCAAAGGCTCAGTGCAATCGATTATGCCATTGGGCAATGACGGCGCGCTGCGCATGACCACGGCGCGTTATTTCACGCCATCGGGTCGCTCGATACAGGCCAAAGGCATTAATCCCGATATTTTCGCCGAGCAGCAATTGCCTGAAGAATTACAAGGTCGCGAAGGCCGTCGCGAGGCTGATTTACGTGGTGCATTGGACGGCAAGGATATTGACGGGGCATTAAATAATGATGCATCACCCGATGATCCGGCGAAAAAGCGTAAAACGCCCATCGCCTTTATTCCGCCCGAGCCTGAAGATGACAAGCAATTGCAAGATGCGATAGACCTGCTTATCGGATTACAAAAATCGGCCGCCGGGCGACCCGCCCCCAATTCATAGGCCGAGCATTATCTAATGTATGAGGCTCCCGAGTTTGCGACAGATTTACCCGAAGACCACATAGCTTTCGGTCTGGGTTGGCGACCTTGCGCCGGCATTGCCCTGTTCAATAATGAAGGCAAAGTATTTTGCGGCAAACGGCGACCCGATAATCTGCCGCCCGATGCGCCGCTTTGGCAATTACCGCAAGGTGGCATTGATGCAGGCGAAGCGCCTTTGGCGGCGGCCTATCGCGAATTGGCCGAGGAGACCGGCGTGCGCGAGGCTGAACTGCTGTAT
>JAKMCZ010000082.1 GCA_022428185.1 Alphaproteobacteria bacterium
CTTCATATCCGGGCGCGGGTTGCGCCTTTAAGATTGATTTTGATAAGACTGGAACAGGGTTCGATTATGGCCAATTTAAGTTCGTCCAAAAAAATGGTGCGTAAGATTGCAAAGCGCACGGAACGCAATCGCGACCAGAAGTCGAAAATGCGCACTTTTATTCGCAATGTCGATGAGGCGATTGCCGGTGGCGATAAAGCTGCTGCTGAGGCGGCCCTGCGGGCTGCACAGCCGCTTATTGCCCGTGCCGGTCGTAAAGGTCTGATGCATAAAAAGACCGCTGCCCGCAAAGTATCGCGTCTGGCAAAGCGCGTCAGCGCTATCGTTTAGTCGGAGACCGAGCAGAGGCCGCCGGTTGCACGGCGCACTGCAAAATCTACCGCAACACATAAAAGCGGTCTTGATAGATCAGCAAATATGCAAAACAACCCGACGGAATCCCCGTCGGGTTTTTTGTTTTCGGTCTTTCTAATGAAAAATATTAAAAAATATTGAAAAAAAATCTCTGTTCTCATTTTCTTCCCGTTGCCAGATGGGTGGCTTGTTTGTAGTGTCAAATTCTCGCTGAAACCCGCAGTTTGGCTTGTTTTTTTGGGTTAAACCAGATTCACGAAACAAAACAAAGGGCTAGGCGTATGGAGGGGAATTGAGCAGCCCGTTGTGCATTGCAAGAATGTGTGATTGGGCAGGAAAGGGCAGGTCGGTTTCGAATTGGGGTTTGGTTTTCTTCAAACAACGGCCTCAGCAAGCAATCGGTTTTTGATTACGCTTTTCCGGCAACGCGAAAATCTCTCCGCCTCATGGCCGCCAGCGCGTCTTTTGCTGTCGGTCGGGTGATAATTTCATGCGCGCCAGTTCGCGGGCAAGACGGGATACGGAACGGGATACGGGACATGGCTGATCAGGGCGGACGACCGAATAAAGACAAGAATAAAATTTCCAAACCGGAGGCGACCGGCGAGAATTCTGACAACACCCAAAACGAGGCTCTTGAGAAGCTTAACGCCCAATGGCACAAAGTGCGCTCGCGCCTGCGTGCCGAACTGGGGGAAGCCACCTTTAATAGCTGGTTCAAATTGCTCGAAGTGGCAGGGGCGCAAAAAGGTCGTGTGGTGTTGCATGTGCCGACCCGTTTCGTGCGCAGTTGGATTGAAGCGCATTATTTGAAGCGTATTTGCGACCATTGGAAATCGGAAGATGCGTCGGTGCGGCGCATCGATATTGAATTAAAGCCCGAATGGGTGCCCAGCGATAAAAAACCTGAAATACGCGAGCAAAAAGCGGTGCCGCCGCGCCGTGCGCCGGCACCGGCCATGCCGCGTCCGACCGCGCCCGAGCCGGTCGACAATACCGGTCGCGATGATTTGGGCGCACCGCTAGACCCGCGCTTTACCTTTGATAATTTCATTGTCGGCAAGTCCAATGAGTTGGCTCATGCTGCCGCGCATCGTCTGGCAGAAGGCGATGGTGTGGCTTTTAATCCGCTTTTTCTTTATGGCGGGGTCGGTTTGGGTAAAACCCATTTAATGCACGCTATTGCTTGGGAAATTCGCCGCCGCGCGCCTGAGCGCACCGTGCTTTATCTGTCGGCAGAAAAATTCATGTATCAATTCATTCGCGCTTTGCGGTTTAAGGACACAGTGGCGTTCAAGCAGCAATTTCGCGAAGTCGATGTGCTGATGATTGATGACATTCAGTTTATCGCCGGCAAGGACAGCACTCAGGAAGAGTTTTTTCACACCTTTAACGCGCTGACCGACCATAATCGGCAAGTGATTGTATCGGCAGACCGCTCGCCGACCGATTTGGAAGGGATTGAAGAACGCATTCGCTCGCGTTTGGGCTGGGGTTTGGTGGCTGATATTCACCCGACCGATTACGAATTGCGGTTGGGCATTTTGCAGGCCAAAGCCGAAACACTGTCGCGGCGCACCGATGGAAGTTTAGACAGCGCGCGTATTCCCCAGCCGGTGCTTGAGTTCTTGGCGCAGCGCATTGACAGTAATATTCGCGAGCTGGAAGGCGCGCTGAACCGCGTCATTGCTTATGCCAGCTTTGTTGGCCGTCCGGTGACATTGGAAATGGCGCGTGATGTGTTGCGCGACCTGCTGCGCGCGTCCGACCGACGCGTCACCATTGACGAAATTCAACGCCGCGTGGCCGAATATTTCAACGTGAAAATGGGTGATATGCTGTCGGCGCGCCGCGCCCGGTCAGTTGCACGTCCGCGCCAAATTGCGATGTATCTATCGAAGCAATTGACAACCCGCTCTTTGCCCGAAATCGGACGCAAATTTGGCGGTCGCGACCACACGACGGTGATACACGCCGTGCGTAAAATCGAACAATTGCGCGAAGAAGACCCGGCGCTTGACGAGGATGTCGATTTGCTGCGTCGGATGTTGGAAAACTGACGCTGCGTCGTCATGGTGCGGGGTAAAACCAGCCCCCAAATATTTTCATCAAAGCCGCGTCAAAGGCAAAAAAACTGCCCCTTAAGCAGGCGGTTTCTGTTATATTTTGAGTGAGAGATTCGGCGCTGCCAACAGTGCTTTGAGCCGTGCTTTTAATTGCTGTGGCGACGCGCTTTTGGCCCGTTTGCGACACTCGTGAAAAGCGCAGTGCCAAGAAGAAAGATGATAAGAGGGTGATATGAAAACCATTATTGAGCGCAGCGATTTGTTGAAAGCGTTGAACCATGTGCAAAGCGTTGTCGAGCGGCGCAACACCATTCCCATTCTCTCTAATGTTATGCTGGAGGCCGATAATGGCGTGTTGGCACTGACCGCCACTGATTTGGAAATTGAAATGCGCGAGCGCGTCGAGGCGGAAATCGTGCAAGCCGGGTCAATCACGGCACCGGCGCATATGCTTTATGACATTGTGCGCAAATTGCCCGATGGCGCGCAGGTCGAGTTGGCGACCGATGAAACCGGCGGGCGGCTCAATCTGGTTGCCGGCAAATCTGCCTTTACCCTACAGGCGCTGCCGCGCGAAGATTTTCCAGCCATGGCGCAAGATGAAATGCCGGTGGCGTTTGCCCTGCCGGTCGATGATTTACGTCGCTTAATCGATAAAACTCGCTTCGCCATTTCGGTGGAAGAAACGCGTTATTATTTGAACGGCATTTATCTGCATGTGTTGGAAGATGGCGGCGCCAATTTGCTGCGCGCCGTGGCAACGGACGGGCATCGTCTGGCGCGCGTTGATATGGCACAACCGGTCGGTGGCGACAATATGCCGGCTGTGATTATTCCACGCAAAACCGTCGGCGAAGTGCAAAAATTATTGGAAGAGGCGGAAGGCGAAGTGTCCCTTCAGGTCTCCGACACCAAGATTAATTTTGCTTTTGCTGAAATTGTTCTGACATCGAAATTAATTGATGGAAAATTCCCTGATTATACGCGCGTCATTCCGACGGATAATGACAAAACCTTGAAGCTCGATGCCAAAAGCTTCGCTCAAAGCGTCGACCGTGTGTCGGCGATTTCAAGTGAAAAATCGCGCGCCGTCAAACTGGCGCTCGATAAAGACAGTCTGGCTCTGTCCGTGTCCAATCCTGAAAGCGGCTCGGCTAATGATGAGCTCAGTGTCTCTTATGGCGCTGATGCGATGGAAATCGGTTTTAATGCGCGCTATTTGATGGATATTACCGGTCAATTAGATGGCGAAACGGCGACCTTTGAGCTGGCCGATAGCGGTTCGCCGACTTTGGTGCGCGATGATGAAGACGCGCAAGCGCTTTATGTTCTCATGCCGATGCGGGTGTAATGGCAGGGGCGTCGGCCAATCTTGACCAGCGGCGCGATTATGCTGCGCCGACGCATGCTTCGTCACAAATAACGGCGCCTCATATCGGGGCTTTACGGCTCACTCATTTTCGTTCGCATGAACAACTCGACATTGCTTGCGCATCGGGGGCGATGGTGCTGACCGGTGCCAATGGCATCGGTAAAACCAATGTGCTTGAAGCGCTTTCCATGTTGGCACCGGGGCGCGGATTGCGCAGCGCCGCGTTCGACGATATGCGCTTTGAACGGCGTTTGGGTTGGACGGTTTCGGCCGACATTGTTACGGCACAAGGCACGGCGCGGGCCGGCATTGGCTGGCGCGACGGGGCTCGCCGTGTGCGGCTCGACGGCGCCAATGGCAAGCTCGATGACGTGGCTCATTTGCTGCCCCAGCTTTGGCTGACCCCGGCGATGGACCGCCTATTTGTTGACGGCGCAAGCGGGCGGCGTAAATTTCTTGACCGCTTTGCCCAAAGCCTAGATACGACGCTTTCCAAAGCGCTGTCGGCATATGAAAAAGCCATGCGCGAGCGCAATCGCCTCTTGCAAGAGCCGGGCGGCGCGCATGGGTCCGGCGAAACCGCGCTTTGGCTCGATGGTCTGGAAGAGGCGATGGCGCTACACGGCGTCGCCATTGCGGCGGCGCGCTTGACGGCACTGGACGCGCTGGCGGTCGGGTTGGCAGCAATACCCGAAGCGGCGTTTCCGCGCGCTGAAATTGCCCTTATCGGCACATTGGAGGCGGCGTTGCGTATGCAATCGGCGCTGGAGGTCGAAGACGGATTTCGCGCCCGGTTGAAAGCAACACGTCCGCTCGATGGTGCCGCCGGTCGCTGCCTTGAGGGCCCGCATCGAAGCGATTTACAAACCATTTATGCGGCCAAAAATATGCCGGCGGCCGATTGCTCGACCGGTGAACAAAAAGCGCTTCTGGTCGGTTTGATATTGGCACAAGCTCATTCGGTCGCCGCGCAGCGCGGCGATGTGCCGATTTTATTACTCGATGAAGTCGCCGCACATCTCGATCGCACAAGGCGCGGCGCTTTGGCTGAGATTTTATGTGAACTGGGCGGCCAAAGCTGGATTACCGGCACTGACAGACACTCTTTTGACGGTTTTGAAACTGTGTTCGGCACTGATTTGGCCGCGATAAATATGCAAGAAAATGGAGCGGGCAACAATTTTGATGCGCGCGAAAATGGGAGCGAAGATAATGAGTGATATGCCGGAGACCCCCGAGGGCGCAGACGGTGACGGCGAATATGGCGCGTCTTCCATTAAAGTTTTGAAAGGGCTGGAGGCGGTTCGAAAACGCCCCGGCATGTATATTGGCGATACCGATGACGGCACCGGCCTGCACCATATGGTCTATGAGGTGGTCGATAATTCAATCGATGAGGCTTTGGCCGGTCATTGCGATGAGGTTTTGGTTTGTTTGAACGCCGATGGTTCGGTAAGCGTATCGGATAATGGACGCGGCATCCCGACCGAGATGCACCCCGAAGAAGGGGTCTCGGCGGCGCAAGTGATTATGACCCAATTGCACGCTGGCGGTAAGTTCGACTCCAATAGTTATAAAGTATCGGGCGGTTTGCATGGGGTCGGAATTTCAGTGGTCAATGCCCTATCTGACTGGCTGCAATTGACCATTAGCCGCGATGGCAAAATTCACGAAATGCGTTTCGCCAATGGCGAGGCGGAAGCTGACTTAGCGGTGACGGGCGATAGCGAAGAAACCGGCACAAAGGTTACTTTTCATCCGTCTGATGCGACCTTTACCATGACCGAGTTTAATTTCGAGACGTTGGAACATCGGTTGCGCGAATTGGCATTTTTGAACAGCGGGGTCGGCATTGTGCTGGAAGATTTGCGCCATGCTGAGCCGCGCCGCGTCGAGCTAAGATTTGATGGCGGCTTGGAGGCGTTTGCGCGCTATCTCGACCGCAATAAATCAACCCTTATCGAAACACCAATTACGCTGCAGGCCGAGGCCGATGATATGGGGGTCGAATTGGCCCTGTGGTGGAATGACAGTTATCACGAGACGGTTTTATGCTTCACCAATAATATTCCCCAGCGCGATGGCGGCACCCATTTGGCGGGTTTTCGAGGCGCGTTGACGCGCACAGTCAATAATTATGCCAATCGTTCAGGCATCGCCAAAAAAGAAAAAGTCTCTTTAAGTGGCGATGATTGCCGCGAAGGGTTAACGGCGGTTTTGTCGGTTAAAGTGCCGGATCCGAAATTTTCCAGCCAAACCAAAGACAAGCTGGTTTCGTCTGAGGTGCGGCCGGTGGTTGAAAGCGTCGTCAATGAGGTGCTGACCGCGTGGTTTGAAGAACATCCCAATGAAGCCAAGATTATCATCAATAAGGTGGTGGAAGCTGCCGCTGCGCGTGAGGCGGCGCGCAAAGCGCGCGAATTGACCAGACGCAAAGGGGCGCTCGATGTGTCCAGCCTGCCCGGCAAGCTGGCCGATTGTCAGGAACGCAATGCGGCGCGCGCCGAATTGTTTCTGGTCGAGGGCGATAGTGCGGGTGGCTCGGCCAAACAGGCGCGCAATCGGGCCAATCAAGCGGTCTTGCCATTGCGCGGTAAGATTTTGAATGTCGAGCGCGCGCGCTTTGACAAAATGCTGTCTTCCAATGAAATCGGCACTCTGATAACCGCGCTTGGCACGGGTATCGGGCGCGAGGATTTTGATATTGAAAAATTGCGCTATCACAAGATTATCATCATGACCGATGCTGATGTTGACGGGGCGCATATTCGCACATTGTTGCTGACTTTCTTCTATCGGCAAATGCCGGAAATTATTGAACGCGGAAATCTCTATATTGCGCAACCGCCGCTCTATAAAATCCGTCGTCAAAGTGCCGAAAGCTATTTGAAAGATGATGCGGCACTGGAGGATTATCTGGTCGAGGCAGGCTTGAGCGAGGCGGTGCTGACCCTAGCCTCGGGCGAACAAAGAGGCGGCGCCGATTTGGCCGAAATGGTGACCCAAGCGCGGCTCATCAAATCAATTTTATCGGCACTGCCGCCCAAATATCCGCAATTCATTATCGAGCAAACCGCGATTGCCGGAGCTTTGACGCCTGATATTTTATCCAAATCTGAGCTGGCCGAACAAAGCGCGCAATATATTGCCGCGCGTTTGAACCGCATGGCTGATGAGGTTGAGCGCGGTTGGGAAGGGCTGCCATCGGGTGATGGCGGGCTGACTTTTGCGCGCGAATTGCGCGGCGTGCGCGAAGCGTTCAACATTGACGGGCCGCTAATTGCTTCAAAAGATGCGCGCGCGCTTGACCAATTGGCACCGGCGCTGCAAACGGTTTATCTGGATCCGGCGACGCTAACGATTAAAGACCGCGATATTGCCATTAATACGCCGAGCCAATTGCTCGCCGCCATCATGGAGCAAGGCCGCAACGGGGTTGCGCTGCAACGCTATAAGGGGCTGGGTGAAATGAATCCCGAGCAGCTATGGCAAACCACGCTTGATAAAGATGCACGCTCGCTCTTACAGGTGAAAGTGCAAGATGTGGCGGAAAGTAATGATTTGTTCGAACAGCTTATGGGCGATGTGGTGGAGCCACGTCGCGATTTCATTCAACAAAATGCCCTATCGGTTGCCAATCTCGATATTTAGGCACCGCATCATGGCGGCCTGCACCAGGATTTTTCGTCTAGGGCATATCGCATGAGTGAGACCGAACATAGCGACGGCGCACGACAGCGGTCGGTCATGATGCGTTTAGCCTATTGGGGGTTGGTCGCAGGTTTATGGTCGGCTTTCGCACTTGGCGCATTGGTGTTCTATTACGCGCTCGACCTGCCTGATACGGACGATTTATGGCGTGTCGGCGCGCAGCCTGAACTCAGTATTTATGCCCGCGATGAAGGGCTGGTGGCGCGGCGCGGGCGGCGCGGCGGACGCCCTATGCAGTTTGACGATTTTCCACCGCATCTTGTTGAGGCGGTGATTGCCATTGAAGACCGTCGTTTCTTCTTGCATTTCGGCCTCGACCCGCGTGGTCTGATACGCGCCGCTTTGGTCAATCTAAGAACCGGTCGCTTGGCGCAGGGCGGCTCGACCCTGACGCAGCAATTGGCTAAAAATGTTTTCCTGACACCGGAGCGTAGCTTCAAACGCAAAGTACAAGAATTGCTGCTGGCTTTCTGGCTCGAGGCGCATTTCTCCAAACAAGACATTATCGCGCTTTATTTAAATCGGGTTTATTTCGGCAGCGGCGCTTATGGCGTTCAATCGGCGGCGGAAACCTATTTCAACCGACCGGTTCAAAACCTGACGCAGCTGGAAGCAGCCATGTTGGCCGGCCTGTTGCAGGCACCATCGCGTTATGCGCCGACACGCGACCCGCAAGCCGCAGCGGCGCGCGCGCGTGTGGTTATCGCGGCGATGCAAGCTGCCGATTATATCAGCGCGCCTGAGGCAGCGGCGCTGGCCGGTGAAACACTGGTCATCACCAATCGCTCAACCGATGGTGCGCATTATGCGGTCGATTGGACGCTTGACCAATTGCCTGATTTTGTCGGTCGCCCCCGCGCCGATTTGGATGTGATGACCACGCTCGACCGAACCATGCAATTGGCGGCGGAACGCGCGATTAACCGGGTCTTGGATGCTGAAAGCGAACCCCGCCAAGCCGGTCAAGCGGCGATGGTGGTGATGACGCCCGATGGCGGTATTCGCGCCATGGTGGGCGGGCGCACTTATGGCAAAAGCCAATTCAATCGCGCTGTGCAAGCGCGTCGCCAACCCGGTTCAGCCTTTAAGCCGGTGGTCTATCTGGCGGCGCTTGAGAACGGGCTGGTGGTTGATGATGTGTTTGACGATGCGCCGCTGGAGATAAATGGCTGGTCGCCGAAAAATTATGACGGCACATATCGCGGCGACATTACGGCTGGCGAGGCTCTGGCGCGTTCGCTAAATACGGTGGCGGTGCAAGTCTCCGAACAGGCCGGGCGCGACAATGTCATTGATATGGCGCGCCGTTTGGGGTTGAGCGGGCGCATGCGCGCGCATCCGTCTTTGGCGCTTGGTGCATTTGAAGTCAATTTGTTGCAACTCACGGCAGCCTATGCGCATTTTGCCAATGGCGGTCGACAGGTTGTGCCGCATATTATCCAATCGGTCATTAGCGGCTCGGGCCAGCTTTTATATAATCGCTTAACCCCATCACCTTTGCCGATTGTTGAACCAAGCCATATTGCATCGCTCAATCGTATGTTGCGCGCCGCAATGACCATTGGCACCGGCCGCGCGGCGGCAATATCGGGCGTTGATTTGGCCGGTAAAACCGGCACGTCCCAAAATTGGCGCGATGCGTGGTTTATCGGTTATTCGGGCGCTTTGGTGGTTGGTGTCTGGGTCGGCAATGATGATGGCGCATCGATGAACCGCGTCACCGGCGGCGGCTTGCCGGCGCAAATTTTCAATGTGTTCATGACCGAACAAAAACAATTGGCCGCGTCTGTGGCGTTGCCTGATGCTGCGCTGCCAGCGCGAGGCGGCCTTGGTGGTTTATTGCGTCGCCTGTTTGGCGATTAAAGGCTAATTCAATTTTTGGGCTAATTTTTCAGCCAATTTTTCAGCGGGTACGGCATGGTCAAAATGCGCCAAATAGCGATTATTTTCGTCCATTAGATAGAAAAAGCTCGAATGGTCGACATTATAATTGCCGTTTTCATCGCTGTCGCTGCGCCGTGCCGCATAGATTTTATAGGTCGTCTTGACCGCAATTATGTCCGCCTCGGAACCCGTCAGGCCGACAAGGCGGGGGTGGAAATAAGCCAGATAATCGCGCAAAACAGGCGGCGTGTCGCGCGCCGGATCGACCGATATAAAGACCGGTTGCAAGCGGGCAAAAACATCAGGATTTTTTTCGGCTAAAATATCGAGAGCGGCGCCCATAAGATCAAGCGAGGTCGGGCAGACATCGGGGCAATAGGTGAAGCCGAAATAAATCAGCATTGGGCGACCGGCAAAATCGGCATCACTGCGTTTATTGCCGTTTTGGTCAATCAGGCTGAACGCGCCGCCAATGTCAGCCGTTAAGCGATTTTCGGGCGGTGCCGCGCGGCGGTTTAATTCACCAAGCAGCAATATAATCAGCGCAATGAGACCGATTGCGGCAATGCTCAGGCTGATTTTAATGCTGCGTTTCATTGTGTTTTCCAAAAATCCGTCATGCCTGATAGGCCTGATTATTTGCTTATCGGCGTGGCGCGGTTATATCTTGGGCAGCAGCCCGACGCAATTGGAGAAAGCGGGATAGATGAGCGATAGTCGCAATTTAAGCTTTGACGCGGAAAAAGATTTCAGCGCCGCCCCGACCGTGCGTCTGCGCTTGCAAACTTCTTTGCGCTGGATGGCGATTATCGGTCAGCTCGCCGCCGTTGCCCTGGTTTATTTCGGTTTCGGCTTTGACTTGCCTTTGGCGGCCTGCGTTTTGGCTATCGGCCTTGCGGTGGTGCTTAATGTATCGCTATTGGTCATGTTTCCGAGCAATCATATGCTCACCCAAAGCCAAACGGCTGTCTTTCTGGCTTATGATATTGCTCAATTAGGCCTGCTTTTGTTTTTGACCGGCGGTTTGCTGAACCCGTTTTCACTGCTCTTACTGGCGCCGGTAACAATTTCTGCCAGTCTGCTCAATGCGCGCACGACCGCATTATTGGTGCTGTTTGCCGGTCTTATCGCATCGATTTTGGCGCTTACGCATGCGCCATTGCCGTGGCTCGGACTGCCGCCGGAAATTCCTGAATTATTGCGCATCGGTATGTGGGTGGCGCTGTTATTGGCGATGGTGTTTATCCCGACCTATGTGTGGGGGGTCAGTCGTGAAGGTCGCCGCATGTCTGCCGCCTTGACCGCGACGCGGTCGGTTTTGGCGCGTGAGCAAAGATTATCGGCGCTGGACGGGCTGGCTGCTGCTGCCGCGCATCAATTGGGGACGCCTTTGGGGACGATTGTATTGGTGACGGCTGAATTGGCCGGACGCGATGATTTGCCTGATGGTTTGCGTGAAGATGTCGCGCTGATGCGCGAAGAGGCGCTGCGTTGTCGCGATATATTGACCGAATTGGTCAGCGAAGAAAGCGACCCGATGGTGGCCCGCACCAGCTTGCGTGGTCTGCTGGAAGAGGCGGTGCTGGAAGCCGGCTTGCACAATAAAGAGATTGTCATTTCGTGTCGCCCGAACGGACTTTTGGCGACCGGCGAGCCGCAACTTTTAAGGCAACCTGAATTAATTTACGGCATTGGCAATTTGATTGAAAATGCGGCGGAATTTGCCGCCCAAAACGTTTTTGTCAGCGCGACTTATTCGGCCCAGCAAGTGGTTTTGGAAGTGGCTGATGACGGGCCGGGTTTTGCTTCCGATATCATCACCCATTTGGGTGAGCCTTACACCTCGTCGCGCAGTTCGCGCCATACTAATCAGGGGGCCGGCAATAATGCAGACGGTGATGATGAGTTTGGCCTTGGTCTCGGGTTCTTCATTGCGCGCACCCTATTGCAGCGCAGCGGGGCGCGGGTTACGGCACGCAATTTGAAAACCACCGAGCTGATTGACGGGGTGATGCCCGGCGGGGCTTGTGTGCGAATGGAATGGCCCAGGCAAAAGTTGGAAATCGGGCGCGGCGGCGCTTGAAAAGCCTCGCTTACCGCCTATATAGCCACTAAAGAGAACGCGGTTCTTTAAAAGGATAGAAAATGGCAGTTTCAAATGCGCAAGCAACCCAAGCGGTCGATCTTGATGCGACCGAAAATCCGCACCACGGTGCCGATTTATTGATTGTCGATGATGACCAAGCTTGGCTCAACCGTCTTGGTCGGGCAATGGAAAGTCGCGGCTATGCCGTGCATTCTGCCCCGTCGGTCAGCGAGGGCATTAAGCTTGGAAAATCGGTAAAGCCGTCTTATGCGGTGGTCGATATGCGGCTTGAAGATGGCAATGGGCTTGACGTGGTTGAAAATCTGCGCAGCGAAAACCCGCAGGCGCGCATCATCATGCTGACCGGCTATGGCAATATCGCCACCGCCGTGGAAGCGGTGAAGCGCGGCGCGGTTGACTATTTGGCTAAGCCTGCCGATGCCGATGAAATTCATGCAGCTTTGATTGCTGCGCCCAATGAGCGCGCCACGCCGCCCGAAAATCCGATGTCGGCCGACCGGGTGCGGTGGGAACATATTCAGCGTGTGTTTGAGCTTTGCGAGCGCAATGTGTCAGAAACGGCGCGCCGTTTGAATATGCATCGGCGCACCCTGCAGCGTATTTTGGCTAAGCGCGCACCGCGCTAAAGGCCGGTTTTTTCGACCAAGCGCGACCAGCGAAACCCGCCAATGCGGGCCATGCGGCGGGTCAGTAAATTGCGTCGCGCAGCGGCCAATTTGGGTTGCTCATTGTCGCGGATAATCTCGGCTCCATAAGCATCGGCCAAAATCAGCCCGGCCTCTGGTGGCAGTCTTTCGGTCGGAAAATCAGCCGCCACGGCAAAATAAAACCGGTCGCAATAGGGCAGATAATCAGGCCATTTATCGTCAGCCTGAAAATCGGCCAACCCGCTTTTAATCTCGATAATCCAAATCTCGCCCTTATCGGTAAGCGCCATCAGGTCGGCGCGACGGTGATTGGGCAGCACCAGTTCGGGCAGGCAGGCAATATTAAATTGGGTCAAAAGCCGCATCACGCCGCGTTGGATTGACAGTGCGGCGTGTGATTGGCGTTTATCCTCCAAGCCGATATCGGCGCGCGACAAGCCGTCTTTGTCTTTCGTGTCACTGTTTCTTTTGCCGGCCTTTGGCTTGGCCGGTTGGCGAGGGGGTGGGCTCATATCGCAACCGCTCCAATATCGCTTAAACTCTCATCCAACCCACCGCATGCTGCGGCATTTTGCAAGGGAAATCAGGTAAATTTCCCTTGTCATCAGCCAAGTTTAATGGGACATTCGCCGCAATCGGGTGACAAGAAAATCGCCCAGCGCACGGCTTGGGAGGGCCTCATGGTAGAAAAATTAGAAACCTTTGTTTTCCGTTTTCGTGGCCTGATTTTGGCTGTTTTTGCAGCCTTTACGCTGTATAGCGGCTTTTATGCTTTTCAACTGAAAATGACTGCTGGCTTTGAAAAGCAATTGCCTGCCGGTCATGAATATATCCAGACATTCCAAGAATATCGCGACCGATTATTCGGGTCGAACCGGATTATCGTGGTTTTGAAAATGCGCGAAGGGCAGATTTGGAATCGTGATTTCTTCTCCCAGTATAAAGACCTGACCGATGCCCTGTTTTATATGCCGGGCGTGGCGCGTCATACGCTGACCTCGCTATGGACGCCGAACTCGCGCTATTTTGAGATTACCGAAGACGGCTTTGTTGCCGATGATGTTATTCCGGGCACCATCACGCTGGATAATATTGACAGCCAATGCGTGTCGCGTTTGGCAATTCCCAGCCTAGCCTCCAAATGCGAACCGGCGTTGCAAATCATTGAAAACAATGTGGTGCGCGGCGGCTTTGTTGGCCGTCTTGTCGCCAATGATTTCTCAGCCGCCATGGTGCGCGCTGAGCTGCTCGATTATGATGTGAAAACCGGGGATCGGCTCGATTATTTTGACCTCGCTGATAAGCTCGAAAGCGAAATTCGCGCCAAATATGAGAGCGATAAATATGAGGTGCAGATTATCGGCTTTGCCAAGCTCATCGGGGATATTGCCGATGGTGCGGGCACGGTGGTGCAATTCTTTGCCATCGCCTTGCTGCTGACCATTTTGTCGGTTTATGTCTATGCCCGTTCCGTGGTGTTGACCTTCCTGCCGCTGTTTTGTTCGCTGACCTCGCTGGTTTGGCAGTTCGGCATCTTGAATATTCTGGGCTATGGTCTCGAC
>JAKMCZ010000089.1 GCA_022428185.1 Alphaproteobacteria bacterium
ACATAATTTCAGCCCGTGCGCGGCTCAAAGAACTGACACCGGCATCACCGATTTGCTGCATCAGCAAATCGCGTGCCTCTAACGGCTTGTCATGGCTCGAATAAGCCAAAGCCATTACTTCGCGCGCCATTGGCAGCAAGCGATTATCGTCGTCCAGCAAATCGTCGAGGCGACGCTCAATCTCATCAAGACTGCCGCCGCTATCGAGCAGCACAATGCCGGCTTGCAATGCGGCAAAATCCTGCATGCTGTCGGGCAGCGCGCCATTATCAATCAAGCCGTCAAAGCCCTTAAGCGCATTATCATATTGGCCTTGCTCAGCCTGCCCCAGCGCCGCAGCTAACTGCGCCAATGCGCCATAGCCATTGCGTTCAGCCTCGCCAAAAGCCAGCAAGCGCGCAATTTTTTCATCAGCGTCAGCTTCTGCCAATTGGGTTTGCAGCGCGTCATAGCGCAGCGACGCAGCCGCTTGTTGGCTGTCACGATAAGCACCAATGCCAATAATCATCGCCACCAAAAGTACGATGCCGACCGCCGTCGCAATTACATACCGACCATATTTCGTCCACGCGTCAGCCAGTCGCTCGCGGCGCAAATCAGCGGTAATTTCGTCAAAAATATTGTCGTCCACGACGCTTCTCCAATTACTCAGAATCTTCTTTTAGAGCATAAGTATGCTTTTGTTCAGGAAATTTACGCGCCCGCACATCATTGGCATAAGCCTCGGCGGCGTCAGCGATTTGTTTCCCCAAAGTAGCAAATTCTTTAACGAATTTTGGCACTTTCGGCGACAAACCAAGCATATCTTCGGTGACCAAAATTTGCCCGTCACAGCCGGCTGATGCGCCAATACCGATTGTCGGCACATCAATCGCGGTTGAAATTTTATCAGCCAGTGGCGCAGCCATGCCTTCCAGAACAATCGAAAATGCCCCCGCCTCGGCTAAAGCCGCCGCGTCGCGCTCGATTTCCGGCCAGTCATCTTTGCTACGCCCTTGCGTTTTGAAGCCGCCCATCACATTGACGTTTTGCGGCGTCAATCCGATATGCCCCATCACCGGAATACCGCGCTGGGTCAGATGCTGCACGGTCTCAGCCATGCGCGCGCCACCTTCAAGTTTCACCGCCTGACAGCCGGTTTCTTTCATCACGCGCGCGGCGTTATGAAACGCGTGAGCGGGGCTTTCTTCGTAAGTGCCGAAAGGCATATCGACGACGACCAGCGCGCTGTCAGAGCCGCGCACCACGGCCGCGCCATGCGCAATCATCATGTCTAATGTCACGCCCAGTGTGTTTTCCATGCCATACATCACCATGCCGAGACTGTCGCCGACCAGCAGCACATCGACATGCGGGTCGATGAGCGCCGCCGTGTGAGCGTGATAAGATGTCAGGCAGACAATCGGCTCTGCGCCTTTGCGCGCCAAAATTTGCGGCACGGTTAAACGCGCACTGCGGGGCTGAACGGACATGCTCCGTCTCCAATCGGTTAACTGGCGCGGAAATTAGACGAAAAAGGCTGAAATGGCAATGAATTGCGTGCTTTATGACGCGAGGCGCAACGCCTTCTCGCGCTCGCAAGCCGCCGTCATTTCCATGCATCGCGCCCACAGCCGCGCCGCCGCCTCATCATTCATTGCCGGGTCGGCATTGTCGGTCTCACATTCGCCATGCACATTATGATAATAGCTGCCATGCGACAGGTCGCATTGGGTGGCGCACATCAGACTGGTTTGCGCGCCTTCAGTCGGGCTGATGAGTAATTTTCGCTTGAACCAGTCGGTCAAACGACCGCCACCGCCCAGCCGCGTCGCGACAACGCCCGGATGCACGACAAAAACATTGAAATCGGGACATTGCTTTTGCAATTCGCGGGCAATCCAAAAATTGCCGAGCTTTGAGCGCGCATAGGCTCGCATGCCGCCGACCGCGCCGCGCCACGGAAACCGCGAAGAGCAGGCCTCGGTCGTGATATAAATATCGCCGGTGACAATAATAATGCGCGCATGACGCGCCAGACTGCCTGCCTGTAACATGCGGCGCAAAGCAAAATGCCCCAGCACATTAGTGCCGAAGCTGATTTCATAACCTTGTTCGGTTTCGCCATAGCGGCGCGCCCAAACGCCCGCATTTTCAATCAGAATATCGATTTTTCGTCCGCGTAAATAATTCTTGGCGGCCTGTCCGGCAGCCATCACACTATCCAAATCAGCCAAATCACATTCGATAATTTTTATGGCATCAGCGTCCAACCCGTCGGCGACAAAGCTGCGCCGCGCTTGTTCGGCCTTGTCGATGTTTCGACACAGCATCAGCACTTCTGCACCACGTTGCAGCAGACCACGCGCCGTCTCCTTGCCGATACCGCCATTAGCACCGGTTATCAGGGCAATCTTACCGTCCAGACGCGGGCTTAATGGGCAAGGCGAAGCATGGTTTTTTTGTCCAACCATACTCGAATAAAGCCGCTGCAGCGGTTTAGGGGATAGACGTGCAATCATGTTTATCCTGCAAATAGTATTTCTACGCGCAGATACGGCGGTTGGATTAGCCGAAAAACCGGATTAAGCGACCTTTTATCGTCTCTAAAAGCCTATCTTTTGACCAAATGACCGGCGGTAATGAACTCGCCAAACCGCTCACACCAGATAATCACGGCAGGGTATTGCGTCGGATCGATGTTCATCGGCACATCGACGCGGAAATTGTCAAAGCCGGTAATATCCGCCACCCGCACCGAGCGCGCTTTCAGCGCCAGAAATTCGGCCTCGTCCTCGACATATTCAGGCGTCAGATACAACTTGTAATCAGGGCCGGGCGACACACTGCCATCAATATTGCCCGGCTTCACACGTCAGATGCAACGTCCCCTCGCCCCAATGA
>JAKMCZ010000120.1 GCA_022428185.1 Alphaproteobacteria bacterium
CAAAAGCCGTGGTCATTGGCGGTAGGGGGATATCGCGCCCCTGCATCTCAGCGGCGGCAAAGCGACCGGTCATCAGCCCAATCGTGGTGCTTTCAACATATCCCTCAACACCGGTAATTTGCCCGGCGAACCGAATATGCGGCGCTGACTTCAGCCTTAACTGTTGGTCCAGCAGTGTTGGGCTATTCAAAAATGTGTTGCGATGCAAGCCGCCAAGCCGCGCAAAGCGCGCTTCTTCAAGTCCGGGAATAAGCCGAAACACGTCTGTTTGTGCGCCATATTTCAGCTTGGTTTGAAAGCCGACCATATTAAACAAAGTGCCGAGCGCATTATCTTGGCGCAACTGCACCACAGCATAGGCTTTAACATCAGGCTTATGGGTGTTGGTCAGGCCGCGCGGTTTCATCGGCCCGTGGCGCAGCGTTTCGCGCCCGCGCGCCGCCATTACTTCAATCGGCAGACAGCCGTTGAAATAGGGGGTGTTTTCTTCCCAATCCTTAAAATCAGCCGTATCGCTCTCAATCAGTGCGTCGAGAAAGGCGTTATATTGCGCCTCATCCATTGGGCAATTGATGTAATCCTTACCGGTGCCACCCGGCCCGATTTTGTCGTAGCGCGACTGATGCCAGCAGATATCCATATCAACGCTGTCGCGATAGATAATCGGAGCAATCGCGTCGAAAAAGGCGAGCTTATCGCTGCCGGTCATCTTGCCGATAAAGGCTGACAAAGCAGGTGAGGTGAGCGGGCCGGTGGCGATAATCACGTGCTTCCAGTCCGACGGAATATCGGTCACTTCCTCGCGTTCAATGGTAATGTTTGGGTGTGCCTTAATTTTGGCGGTGACGCTTTGGGAAAACCCTTCGCGGTCAACCGCCAGCGCACCACCGGCAGGAACTTGATGGGCATCGGCGCTTTGCATGATGAGGCTGTCGCTATCGCGCAATTCGGCATGCAGCAAGCCGACAGCATTGGCTTCAGCATCATCTGAACGAAAAGAGTTAGAGCAAACAAGCTCAGCCAGGCCATCGGTCACATGGGCATCGGTTTTGCGCACCGGACGCATTTCATGCAGCACGACCGAGACACCGGCTTCTGCCGCTTGCCAAGCCGCCTCAGAACCTGCCAGCCCACCACCAATAATATGAAGCGTATCTGTCATGCGCTTCACATACACGGTTTACCGATTGCGTAAAAGCGTTTCCGTTAATTATGCGAGGCTGCTTTGCGCAGCCTTAGCAGTGTAAACATGCCGAACGGCCCCAAATCCATCTCGTCCATGAGATGAAAATCGGTATTGGCGAAGTTGAGTTGTGAACGGCAGAAATCGGAATGAAAGCCGACCTGCCGTGAGGCCGGTGCAATCGCGCGTTCAGCAAAAGCCAGCATCGGGCTATCTTCGTGTTCGGCGCGGAAGTGATTGAACAAATAAACTTGCCCGCCCGGGCGCGTAACGCGAGAAATTTCATTAAGAACCTGAGCCGGATTGGGGACGACCGACATAACGAATGTGGCTAAAACGCCGTCAAACGCGTTGTCTTCAAACTGCATATTGCCGGCGTCCATGACGTGCAGCCCACCAATGTTTTTAAGTTTTTTGCGCTGCGCGCGTTTTTCGGCCCGTGCCAGCATATCTTCTGACACATCAATTCCCGTGACGGTTAAGTCGGGACGAAAATAGGGCAGGGACAAACCGGTGCCGCAGCATCCATCGAGAACATGACGACCATGAACCTCGTCATTCATCAAATCGACAATCTTCTTAATATATTTGCGACCGAAAAGGGCGAAGGTGAAATCATAATGCCCGGCCCACCGAGCATAAGAACGGCGCACATCATCTGTGCGAAGCGGGGTGTGGACTGTCATTGTTTTTCCGTTTGTTATTTTTGTTCGGAAATTGAAATCTATTCAGCAGCCGTCTTTTTTGCAACCTGTTTTTTGGGTTTCAATAGGCGGGCAAGATATTGCCCTGTATAGCTAATTTTGGTTTTTGCTACCTCTTCGGGGGTTCCCGAAGCGACAATCTCGCCGCCGCCATCGCCGCCTTCGGGTCCGATATCAATAATCCAATCTGCAGTTTTAATGACTTCCAGATTATGCTCAATCACTGCCACCGTATTGCCGCTATCGACCAGTTAGTGCAACACATAGAGTAATTTGGCGACATCATGGAAATGCAGACCGGTCGTTGGCTCATCGAGAATATATAGCGTGCGTCCGGTAGCGCGTTTTGACAGTTCTTTCGCCAGTTTAACGCGCTGCGCCTCACCACCCGACAGCGTTGTCGCTTGCTGACCGACCTTTATGTAGCCCAGTCCGACGCGCTGCAGCGTGACCATCTTATCGCGCACCATCGGCACGGCTTTGAAGAAATCAGCCGCTTCATCAACCGTCATATCAAGCACATCGGCAATCGACTGGTCTTTGAATTTCACTTCCAGCGTTTCACGATTATAACGCCGTCCGTTACAGCTATCGCACTCGACATAAACATCGGGCAGGAAGTGCATCTCGATTTTGATAACACCGTCACCCTGACAGGTTTCGCAGCGCCCGCCTTTGACATTGAAAGAAAAACGACCCGGTTTGTAGCCGCGCGTTTTGGCTTCGGGCAGACCGGAAAACCATTCTCGAATGGGGGTAAATGCGCCCGTATAGGTTGCCGGATTGGAACGCGGTGTGCGCCCGATAGGTGATTGGTCAATATCAATCACCTTGTCTAGCAGATGCAGCCCGTCAATCGTGTCATGTTCAGCCGGTGTGGCGCGCGCATTATTGAGCTTGCGGGCAAGCGATTTATAAAGCGTATCAATCAGCAGGGTTGATTTACCGCCGCCCGACACGCCGGTGACACAGGTAAATGTGCCGAGCGGAATTTCGGCATTGACGTTTTTCAAATTATTGCCGCGCGCGCCCTGAACCGAAATCACCTTGCGCGCATTGGTCTCGCGGCGTTGCGCCGGCACAGCGACTTCCAACGCGCCCGACAAATATTGTCCGGTCAGGCTTTTCTTGGTGTTGATGATTTTGCTTGGTGTGCCCTCGGCGATAACGTGACCGCCGTGAATACCTGCACCGGGGCCGATATCAACCACATGGTCAGCGGTCATGATGGCTTCTTCATCGTGTTCGACCACCACCACCGTATTGCCGAGATCGCGCAGGCGGGTCAGTGTTTCCAAAAGCCGCGAATTATCGCGCTGATGCAAGCCGATGCTCGGTTCGTCCAGCACATACAAAACGCCGGTCAGACCGGAGCCGATTTGTGAGGCAAGGCGGATACGCTGGCTTTCCCCACCCGACAATGTGCCGCTATTGCGCGATAGGGTCAGATATTCCAACCCGACATCATTGAGGAATTTCAAACGCTCGCGGATTTCTTTCAAAATACGCACTGCGATTTGTTTTTGTTTGGCGTTGAGCTTTTTTTCCAGCTTGTTGAACCAATCTTCGGCGGCGCGAATTGACATTTGGGCCACGTCACCGACATGGAAATCAGCGATTTTTACCGCCAGTGCTTCGGGTTTGAGACGATGCCCGCCGCACGCGTCGCAATCGGTCACCGACTGAAACTTTTCAATCTCCTCGCGTGCCCAGGAGCTATCGGTCTCGCGATAGCGCCGTTCGAGATTGGGAATGACCCCCTCAAAAGGTTTTTTGGTTTTATAGCTGCGCAATCCGTCATCATATTCAAAGGTAATTACCTCTTCGCCTGTGCCGTAAAGAATGACCTCTTTGGCTTTTTTGGACAGGTCATTCCAGACATCGCTCATTTTGAAATCATAATGGCGGGCAATGGCCTCCAGCGTTTGAGTGTAATAGGGCGAGGAGGTTTTCGACCACGGCGCAATCGCGCCCTTATACAGCGTCAGACCGCCATCAGGCACAACTGCAATCGGGTCGATGAAAAACTGCGTACCCAGCCCGTCGCATGAAGGGCAAGCCCCGAAAGGATTGTTAAACGAAAATAGGCGCGGCTCGATTTCTTCGATCGTAAAGCCGGAGACAGGACAGGCAAAGCGGGCTGAAAAAATCAGTCGCTCGGGCTTTTCGTCACCCTTTTTCTTATCGGCCATTTCCGCAACGGCGATACCGTCAGTTAATCCGAGCGCCACTTCCATCGAGTCCGCGACGCGGTTGCCGAGGTCAGATTTCACCACCAAGCGGTCAACCACGACGTCAATATCGTGTTTCACCTTTTTATCGAGGGCAGGAACCTCGCTAATTTCATAAAATTCGCCATCGACTTTGACGCGTTGAAAGCCGCGCTTTTGCAGCTCGGCAAAGTCACGGCGATACTCGCCCTTGCGGCCCCGCACAATCGGTGCCAGCAGATAAAGCCGCGTATCTTTGGGTAGCGCCATTACCTTATCGACCATTTCGGTTACCGTCTGGCTTTCAATCGGTAGACCGGTTGCGGGTGAGTAGGGTATGCCGACGCGCGCATAAAGCAGGCGTAGATAGTCATAAATCTCGGTTACCGTGCCAACCGTTGAGCGCGGATTGCGCGACGTCGTTTTCTGTTCGATTGAAATGGCGGGCGATAAGCCGTCAATCTGGTCGACATCAGGT
>JAKMCZ010000139.1 GCA_022428185.1 Alphaproteobacteria bacterium
GGTTGACCCTGACACGATTAACTGGGCCGAAGCGACGCTCGGCGTGCCGGTGATTGATAATTGGTGGCAGACCGAAACCGGCTGGCCGATTTGTGCCAATCCGGTCGGCATTGAATTGCTGCCGATAAAAAAAGGCTCGCCCAGTGTCGCCATGCCCGGTTATGAGCTGGCGGTGCTTGACGAAAGCGGTCAGCCAATGGACGCCAATGAGATTGGCGCGATTGTTATCAAGCAGCCCCTCCCACCCGGCTGTCTGCCCGGGCTTTGGCAAAATAAGCAGGGGTTTGAAGAAGCCTATCTCAGCGATTATCCGGGCTATTACAAAACCGGCGATGCCGGTTTCCTAGATGAGGACGGCTATCTTTACGTCATGTCGCGCACGGACGATATTATCAATGTTGCCGGCCACCGCCTGTCGACCGGCGCAATGGAAGAAGTGCTGGCAGGGCATCAAGACATTGCCGAATGTGCTGTATTGGGTGTGCGCGACCCGATTAAGGGCGAAGTGCCGCTCGGTCTTTTAGTGTTTAATGACGGCGTCAATCGCCCTGATGACGAGGTGCTGGCTGAAGCCATAAGCTTGGTGCGCGCGCAAATCGGGCCGGTCGCCGCTTTTAAGCTGGCTCTGCGCGTCGCCCGCTTGCCGAAAACCCGTTCGGGAAAAATCCTGCGCGCCACAATACGGAAAATCGCCAATGGTGAGGATTGGCAAATGCCCGCCACCATTGATGACCCGACCATTTTGGACGATATCAGCGATGGCTTGAAATCCATCGGCTATCCTGAAAGGAATTGATATGGAAGACCTAGTGCTTGTCGAAAAAGCCGGGGGCTATGGCGTTGTCACGCTCAATCGCCCGCATGCGATGAATGCGTTATCGGCAAAATTGCGCAATCAATTAGCCACCGCGATTGATGACCTCGAAGCCGACGACAATATTCGCGTGATGATTTTGACCGGCGCAGGCGAGAAAGCGTTCACCGCCGGTCTCGATTTGAAGGAAATGGGCGCGCAAGACAGTGACGGCCCGGCCTTGGCGATTTCCAGCGACGACCCCGTGCAAGCATTGGCGAAATTCTCCGGCCCGATTATCGGCGCGATTAACGGCGTCGCCATTACGGGCGGCTTTGAGATTGCGCTGGCATGCGATGTGCTGATCGGCACATCCAATACCCGCTTTGCTGATACCCATGCCCGCGTCGGCATTTTACCGGGCTGGGGGTTGAGCCAAAAACTGATGCGCCTTTTGGGAGCCTCGCGTGCCAAAGAAGTATCGCTGACCGGCAATTTCGTGTCGGCTGAACAGGCGCTTGATTGGGGGCTTATCAATCATCTGGTCGCGCCTGAGGCATTGATGGATAAAGCCCGCGCGCTGGCTGACGACATGTTGTCTTGCGTGCCCGAAACCTTGCGCGCCTATAAGGCGCTGATGGATGACGGCTTCGATATGAATTTTGGCGATGGCATGGCTCTTGAACAAAAGCGCGGCCGCGAAGCCAATCGACAAGTCGGAGCCGGAGATGTAGAAGCGCGCCGCGAGGCGGTTCGCCAACGTGGGCAAGAACAGAAATAGGAGTATCCAATGACGAAAGACCCCCGCATGATGCCGTCCAAGGCTCATTATAATGGCTGGCGCGACCCTGACAGTGTGCGCTGGCATTTGCGCAACATGTCGACCCTACCGGCGCTGATTATGCCGCGCGGCGGACCGGTTTTTGAGCTCGAAACCGGCGCGCATAAGGACGTGGAAAACGTTACCTATGATTATCAAGGACGCACGCTCACCTTAGGCGAAGCGATGCGCGAAGACTGCATTGACGGCTATATTGTGATACAGAATGGCGAGGTTTTATTTGAACGCTATTACGATAATTTCAGCGCACACGACCATCATATCTGGTTTTCCATGACCAAATCCCTCATCTCTACGGCCTTTGGCATTGCACAAGTCGAGTTCGGCATTGATGAAAGCAAATCACCTGCCGATTTCATTCCCGAACTGGCCGATAGCGTGTTTGCCGATGTCAGTATTCGCCATGTGCTCAATATGGTGACAGCGCTTAATTACACTGAGGAATATGACGAGATGACGCCGGGCACGGTGCATTTCGAATATTTCCGTCGCTTGGGCTTTATGGGCGATTTCGAATTGCTGGCAATTGACCCCAACCAATCTGATGAACCGCGCGGGGTGCGCGATATGCTGCCACGCTTTGAACAGGCATCTGACGGCACAACCGGTGCCATGTTTCAATATCAATCACCCAATGTTGACGTGATTGGCTGGCTGATTGAACGCATTACCGGTCGCGCGCTGATGGATTATATGCGCGAGAAATTATGGGTGCCGATGGCAACCGAACATGATGGCGTGTTTACCGTCGATGTTTCTTTCGCACCGGTGGCGACCGGCGGGTTTAACTCGACCCTGCGCGATGCAGCACGCTTTGGCCTGATGGCATTAGGCGATGGTATGCTGGGCGATACGCAAGTCGCGCCCGAAAGCTGGATCAAAGATACATATGCCATGACGGCGGAGGACAATCAGGCGGGTGCGGCTTCGGTCAATTCCGACCCTGAGCATGAGCGGTTTATTGACGGCTTTAGCGGCTATCGCAGTTTCTGGTGGCAATTTGACCAGTCACAAGGCGAGCGTTTGGCAATGGGCGTGCACGGGCAAGTGATTTACGTCAATAAGGCAAAAAATCTGGTGATTGCCAATTTTGCCAGCCCGGCGCAAACCGCCAATCAACTGCGCGCCAGCTATAAGCAAATGCTGTTCGGCACGCGCGCGCTGGCTGCATCGCTCTGATGCAATCTGACGCGCAAGCGGTTTACGGCAGAGCTATTGCATTGTCGGAATGATGAAGCTCTGGTCGGCGACATCGCCATCGGGCCAACGCTGTGTCACGGTTTTCACTTTGGTATAGAACTTAATGCCTTCCGGCCCATGCTGATTGGTGTCGCCAAAGGCTGAGCGTTTCCAGCCACCAAACGTATGATAGGCGACCGGCACCGGTATCGGCACATTAATACCGACCATTCCGACATTGACCTTTTGCGCAAATTGGCGCGCCGCCAAACCGTTACGGGTAAACAAGGCCACGCCATTGCCATATTGATGTTCTGACGGCAAACGGGCGGCTTCCTCAAGATTATCAGCCCGCACCACTTGCAAAACGGGGCCGAAAATCTCTTCTTGGTATGACTGCATATCGGGTGTCACATTATCGAAGAGAGACGGGCCGATAAAAAATCCATCTTCATTGCCCTGTAACGACATGCCGCGTCCATCGACCACCAAGTCGGCACCTTCTTTGACACCCATCTCAATATAGTCTTCGATTTTTTGCCGATGCGCCGACGATACGACCGGCCCGTAATGCGCGTCAGGGTCGGTTGAAATGCCGACATTCAACTTGCCGACTTCCTCGACCATGCGACCGACAAATTCGTCAGCCGTGTCTTTGCCGACCGGCACAGCGACCGGCAAGGCCATGCAGCGTTCGCCCGCCGAGCCATAGGCCGAGCCTGAGAAATCGGCAATTACTTGGTCCATATCGGCATCGGGCATAATAATGCCGTGATTTTTCGCCCCGCCCATGGCTTGCACGCGCTTACCATTCGTGGTGCCGGTTTGATAAACATAATGGGCAATGTCGGACGAGCCGACAAAGCTAACCGCTTTAATGTCATCATGCGCCAAAATCGCATCGACGGCTTCCTTGTCGCCATGCACGACATTTAAAAGCCCTTCAGGCGCACCGGCTTCGAGCATCAGTTCAGCCAAGCGCACGGGCACGCTGGGGTCTTTTTCAGACGGCTTCAGAATAAACGCATTGCCGCAGGCAATCGCAATGCCGAACATCCACATCGGAATCATCGCCGGAAAATTGAACGGCGTGATACCGGCGGCAATGCCCAATGGCTGGCGCATGGCATAAATATCAATGCCCGGCCCTGCGCCTTCGGTATATTCGCCCTTTAAGAGATGCGGAATACCGCAAGCAAACTCGATCACTTCCAGCCCGCGCTGCACATCGCCCTTACTGTCGGCAATCACCTTGCCGTGTTCAGACGATAACAGCGCCGCCAATTCGTCCATATTGGCTTCCAGCAATTCCTTGAATTTGAACATGACGCGCGCGCGCCGCTGCGGATTGGTGGCAGCCCATTCAGGCTGCACTTTTTTCGCCGCGTCAACGGCGGCGTTCACGTCGTCAGCGCCACCCAAACAGACGCTGGCTTGCACCTTGCCGGTATTGGGGTTGAAAATATCGCCATCACGCGTCGCCGCGCCGCGTGTCGCTTGACCGCCAATAAAATGTTGAACCTCGCGCATGAAAGCCCCTCCCGAGCAGCCTGAAAATCGGTCGAAAATCTAACAGGTCAGAGGGGCAAGGCCAATCATAAACTTGATACTTTAGAGCTTGCGTAGCGATTTAGAACAGATAGTTGATCCCGAATTGCGCCAGCGCGTCACCATCATCGACCGTGTCATAAAGCTCTTCGTCGGGTGAGCCGGTATCAAGCCTAGCGAGCCACCAATATAGCGGTTCAAATTGAGACCGGTTGTGGCCTCTTCGACTTCGAATCCACCAATATCATCAAACGAGCCCGGTAAATCTTGCGCCTGGGTTGAAACTGCACACAATGCGGTCATAAGACCGCCGAAAATTATCCGTTTCATCTGTCCGTTCCTTTTTTTGTTATTAGACAGCGAAATTATATCATAAAAACCCCAAAACATCAGGGCGATGGGAGTTAAGTAACTGTTATTGTTATATTATTTATGGTTAGACAGTGTTTTGGGCTTGCTCAATCGATGTCTTATTGAAAAAGCTGACGCTCAAAAGCGACGGCAGCAAAAGCACCGCGCCGAGCAGTGCCAGCACCAAACCCATGATGGTAAAGCTGGCAAAGCGCTGCAACATGACCAAATCAGAACTCAAAAACACGCCCGCGCCAAAGCAGAACAAGAACGTCGATTGCACAATCGGGCGACCGGGAATAAACAATGCCTGACGCAAAGACAGACGCTGGCTTTTATGCTCATCAACCAGATGGTGCTGGTAACGGTGCAGAATATGAATCGTGTCATCAATCGACAGCCCCATTGTGACGCTGGCAATAATCACCGTCGCGAAGTCGAACGGGAAGCCGAGCGCGGCAATCGTGCCCATTGTAATCAATAT
>JAKMCZ010000212.1 GCA_022428185.1 Alphaproteobacteria bacterium
CAACACATCGCCCTTTGGCAGAAATTGCAATTTCTCAGACATGCAATATTGGCAGCGCAGGTCGCAGCGGTCGGTGACCGAAAGCCGCAAATAGTTGATGCGGCGACCAAAGCTGTCTTCGAGGGGGGCTAAATCTTTCATGGCTTAAAAATATAGCTGTAGAATAAGCCGTGTGGCGACAAAAATAATCAGTAGGGCGGTGATTTGTTGGATTCTATTTGGCGACAAATATTCCAGCAGCAGGCGCGCGCCCAGCAATCCGCCGAGCAGCGTCGCTGCCATTAAGGGCAGGGCGACGCTGGCAATACCGGGAATGACACTTGTGCCGTTCTTGACAAATTGTCCGGCCAATCCGGCCAATGAATTGACCAGAATGAAAAAGCTGCACAGCGCGGCAATGGTTTTGCTGTCTGCCCAGCGCAAATAATACAAAATAGGAGCCAGAAAAATACCGCCGCCAATGCCGACCATGCCCGAGAGCAAACCCAGCCCGCCGCCAATCGCAATCGCTTTGCCCTTTGATTGCGCGGATGTCGCGATAATCTCTGGGTCACGGATAAACAGCAATCGCAAACCGGCCAGCAAAAGACTGACGGCCAGTAGGGTGATGTAGGTCTCTTCGCGCAGCACAATCAATCCGCCGATAAAGGCCAATGGCACGGAGGCGATAAAGAAGGGCGCCGCTTGGCGCCACTCAAAAGCGCGTCGCGTGACGGCCAGATAACTGCCCGCCGCGACGACCGTGATGTTGCAGATTAGCGCGATAATCGGGATGCGCCATATGGCATCATCAACCATTACCAGCAGTGCGGTATAGGTTGATCCGCCGCCAAAGCCGACCGTGGCATAAAGCGCCGCCGTGCCAAAAAATAAGGCGGGTAAAATAAGCGCGGTCATAATTGCGCCGCGCCGAGCTGATCTTGTGTGTCAATATCCAGCATGATAGCGGCATCATCGACCGCAATTTCCATGACGTTTTGGCAGCTTTCGATAATCCGCTTGCCGCCCATATCACCGCTTAGGGCTGAGAGGCTTTGAAAATGCGCGGCGGCAAACAGGCGCGGATGGCCGCGCGCTTTTTGGTAAGTCGGTATGGCAATGCCGGTCGTGTTGATAGGGGCTTGGGACAAAAGCGCAATGGTTTGCGGCATCAGGCGCGGCATGTCGCCAAGCCCGATAAGAGCGTGTGTTTCTCGTTGCAGGGTTGCAATGCCGGTGGCGATGGACGTGCCCATGCCACTATCCGCTTGATGATTAATGTGAACCTCAAATCCCGCTGCTTCACAAATGGCGGCGAGGTTTTTATCGGGACGAATAACGGCGATTTTGCGCGCCAACGGTGCGTCACGATAGGCCGCAAGGCTGCGGCTCAGAACTGTATCATTATCGAGATCAGCTTGCAGCTTATCCGCCGCGCCGAAACGTTGCGACGCCCCTGCGGCCAAAACGATTGCCGCCGTATTCCGCTGCTGCGTCATGATAGGCGGCGCTTTTCAACAATTTGCGCCAGAATAGACAGGGCAATCTCAGATGGGTCCGTTGCGCCGATATGAAGCCCGACCGGCCCGACAATATCCTCAAACGGGCGTGCGGCGGCGCGCGCTCCAAGCAAAATGCGACGCTGCTCATGCGTTTTGCGGCTGCCCAATGCGCCAATATAATGCGCCTCAGAGTTGAGGGCGGCCTGCAAAATGGCAGTTTCCATTTCATGCTCATGGAACAGGGTAATGACCGCGGAGAAAGCGTCAAAGGCGGCGCTGTCAAATTGGGTTTGATGGGTCATTGGCCGCGCTTCTATACCCATCGCCGCCAGCGCGGTTAAGCTGGCCTCATCGTTGCTATGCGCAGTAATTTGATAGTTCATCACATGCGCCAATTCGGCAAAGCTCATCAATTGCAGACCCGCGCCGAATATGTGCAGCCGATAGTCAGGCGCATAGGCGATTGCCTTATCGCTGTCGGCGGTCGCGCTGACCGCCAAGCCATTATCACCCTGCGGGGTAACAAAAGCTATTTGGCGCGCCGCATGCAGTTCTGAAACCTGCCCGGTGACCTGCTTCACATCGGTGCCGGTAAACAAGATATCCAGCCCCGACCCGCATGGCAGCACAACATCGAGATAGGGGCTGTCCTTGCCATAGCGCGTTAGATGTCGACGATTTTCCGTGACTGCGGTTTGTAGTTCGGCAATAATTGCTTCTTCAGCGCAGCCTGAGGAGATATTGCCGATATATCGGCCATCTTCGGTAATGGCGATTTGCGCGCCAAGGGGGCGCGGGCTTGAGCCATCAATGCCAATGAGCGTGGCCAAGCCGGTTTTAAGGTCTTGAGCTTGCCACTCCGTCAAGCGTGCGAAAATATTGTGTTCAAACATGGAGATATCAAAGCGTGTTTCGTGTAGCTGGACAATATCAATAGACAGCACGCGGCGTCTCGTCTAGGGTTAACCGAAAAATTGGGAGGGAATTATGACAAAAGTATTGGTAACGGGTGCGACGGGTTTTATCGCTCTGCACTGCATCGCACAACTTTTGGAGCAGGATTACGAGGTGGTCGGCACAATCCGCTCACCATCGCGTAAAGCTGAGGTCACTAAAGCCATGACAGATGCTGGTCTGTCCACAGACAAGCTGTCTTTCGTGGAGGCCGATCTGACCAAAGATGCCGGTTGGGACGATGCCGTGAAGGGCTGCGAATATGTGCTACATGTCGCCTCGCCGTTTATCGTTGGCGTTCCCAAGCATGAAGATGAATTGATTGTTCCGGCGGTCGGCGGTGTTGAACGCGTGTTGCAAGCGGCCATTCGTGCCGGTGTCAAAAAGACGGTTCTAACCTCATCTTGTGCGGCCATTGATAAAACGCATGACGGTAAAACGCATTTTACCGAAGAGGATTGGACCGATGCCGACCATCCGAAAACACCGCCCTATAATAAAAGCAAAACACTGGCCGAACGCCGCGCATGGGAAATTTGCGATGCGCAAACCGGCGATAATAAAATGGCTCTGGCTGTGGTAAATCCGGCAGGTGTTGTCGGTCCGGTATTGTCTGATGATATCGGCACATCGAATGTTTTTATCAAGCAGATCATCACCGGCGAAGTGCCGGGCAATCCGAAAATGCATTTGGGCTTTGTCGATGTGCGCGATGTCGCATCGCTGCATTTGCTGGCCATGCAACAAGATGCGGCCAATGGCGAGCGTTTTATTGCCAGCGAGCGGGAGTATTGGTTTCGGGAAATATCCGCGCTTTTCCGCGAGGCAGGCTTTGATAAAGCGCCGAAAAGAGAACTGCCAAACTTCGTCGTTAAGGCGATGG
>JAKMCZ010000215.1 GCA_022428185.1 Alphaproteobacteria bacterium
GCTCATGCCATCGCTAATAATACAAGCGCCACGGCGACCATTACCGGTAATTATGGCACGCTCATACTGGGCCAAAATGGCGCGGCGACATATAATGCCGACCAAGACGCCGCAGCCGCGCTGACCAATGATGATGACCCCGCTTCCGACACATTTACCTATACGTTGGCGGACCCGAGCGGGCAGACGAACACGGCGACCATTACCTTCTCAGTCACTTCGCAAGCGATCTCAAACACTGCGCCCGCGGTGATTGACGATAATGGCACGCCGGACGATACCAGCGATGACACGGCCAATGTGGCGACCGTCTCGACCGTCGAAGATACAGCGCACACCTTCAGCGCGGATGACTTCAACTTTTCCGATATTGATGCCGGCGACACATTGGCTTCGGTTACTATCACTTCCCTGCCCGATAAGGGCACGCTGACGCTAACCGGCGCTGAGGTGACTTTGGATACACCGATTGACTTGGCTGATTTGGGCAATCTCGAATATACGCCGCTCGATGATGAGAACGGTGACGGCTATACCAGTTTCGCCTATACGGTGAGCGATGGCGAGCTGGATAGCCCCGCAGCCACAATGACCATCAATGTCACACCTGATAATGATGCACCGGTTATTAGCGCAATTACCGACAGCAAGACGGAGGATGAAGCCTCATTTGACACGGATCTATTATCCGGCCAAACAGACCCTGATGGCGACACGCTGTCCGTTTCCGGAACGCCAACCATTACCGCAGTTGATGGCAATGGCGACCCTTTCACCCTGCCCGATGGTATTGCTTCTGTTACCGACAGCACGCTGACAGTTAATCCGACCCTGCTTAACGCTCTGGATGATGGCGAGAGCGTCGATGTGATTGTAACCTATGACGTCTCAGACGGCACAACCACAACGCAAAACACTGCCACCATCACAGTGACAGGTGTCAATGATGCGCCGGTTGTTCTGGCCAGCACCATAAATATTAACGAAAACAATCAAGCCGCATCGGCAGGTGATCGCACGCCGAACAATATCAGCCATGTCTTTGCAGTTGACGATTTTAACTTTGTCGATGTTGAAGACACAAATTTCAGCATGGTTCGCATCGCGACACTGCCGACCGGTGGCACGTTGGAATATGGCGGTGAAGGAAACTGGAGTCCCGTCGGCCAGAATGTCGATTTCAGTTATGATGAAATTCAGAATGTCGGCCTCAGATTTGTCCCCGATGCCAATAGCGACAGTGACGTTACATTCAATGTTCAACTCAGTGACAGTGGGGACGCATTTTCTGAGCAGCAAACCATAACCATCGCTGTGAACGCGGCACCAAATGTTTCAGACACAGCCATTGCGGGGAATATTGCGCCCGGTGAAAGTATTTCGGGGGATGTATTTGACAATGTCCTTGATGGCAATGACGCAGATAACGTTCTGGTCGTCACCGGCGTAGCCGCAGGCAATGAGCAGGGTAACAATAGCATTGTCACTGACGGCACCGGTGTCGCCAGCAGTGTATCGGGCAGCTATGGCACGCTGACCGTCACCGCCGATGGCAGCTACACCTATGCGGCCAATGCCAGCAATGCGATAGCCGACGGTCAAACCGACATTGATATTTTCACATTTACCGTGCGTGACGATGAGACGGCTTCCGGGTCCAATGCCTATGATGCTGGCACAATCAGCTTCTCAGTCACGGCGCTCGACGCGTCCAATTCTCAGCCAACCGTGCAAACAGGCGCTGATACCGCCGCGACCGATGATGATAGCTCCGGCGTCGGTAGCGTGACGACGGCCGAAGATACGGAATATAATTTCGTCCATAGCGACTTCAATTTCTATGACTCAGATGCAAGTGACGCATATCTCGACAGCGTGACGATTACCGGTTTGCCGACCAATGGCACATTGCTGTTGAATAATGTTGCCATTACCGGACCGACCACCATCACCAAATCTCAATTGGATAGCCGTGACTTGACATTCCGCGCCATCCGCAATGCAAATGGCAATGATTATGCAACTTTCACCTATACGGTGAGTGACGGTGAGGCCTCGAGCGCAGCCGCCACCATGACCATTCATGTGGCGCCGGTGAATGATGTCCCCGTCGCCAATAACGATGGTGGCGCTATTGCTGAGGGGCAGACGCTGAACGTGGCTGACGGTCAAGGCGATAATTACACCGTGCCGGTTTCGGCCAACACGACCACCGGCGATGTTATCCATACGGCGGCGGCTAATTTTGCCGATACTGATATTGATGGCGACGCATTGCGCGTCTCGCAAATCGCTGTGCGAGGTGGCGCTGACAATGCCGTTGCCGAGGGCGGCAGCACGCAGATAAGCGGATCGCATGGCACGCTGACCATGTTCGCGCATGGCGGCTATAACTACACCGCCAATGATAATGGTACCGCTGCAAATACCACGACGATCGACCCTTTCACTTACACCATTAGCGATGGCAATGGCGGCACGGCGACAGCCAATTTGGAAATCACCATTATCGATGTACCAAATAATCCCCCGGCCGTGACGGCCATTGTCGAAAGCGCGACCGAAAATGACAGTCCGATAATCACCGACCTGTTGGGCGGTGGACAAACCGACCTTGACGACGACACCCTCTCGATTGATGGCACGCCTAGCACCTCGGCGGTTGACGCTAATGGCGCGTCAATAACGCTGCCCGATGGCGCAGTATCTATTAACAGCAGCGATGTCACGGTTGACCCTGCCCTTTTCGAACATTTGGATGATGGCGAGAGCGCCGTCATTACCGTGACCTATAATGTGTCAGACGGCGAGGACATTACACCAAACACCGCCACCATCACCGTTACCGGCGTCAATGATGCACCAACGATTACGGCCTTAACCGACATCAAAACCAAAGATGAAGCCGATTATGTGCTCGATCTGCTGGCGGGCGCAAATGATGCGGACAACGACACGCTGAATGTCACCGGCACACCGACCATCACCTATGTTGACGAAACCGGTGCAACGACCACCCTGCCCGATAATATCATCGTGATTGACGGCAATAGCCTTAACATATCGCCCGGCGAGCTCAGCCATTTAACGGCCGATGAGACAGTTACCATAACCATCGCCTATGACATTACCGATGGCGATGTGACTGTGCAAAACACGGCGACGATTTCGGTGACCGGTTCGAATGTCGCGCCGCAGATTATCGACAATAATGATACGCCGAATGATGCAAACGATGACCGGATCGGTATTGCGGCGGCTCAAACCGACGAGGACACGCCGCTCGCCTTCACCACGGGTGACTTCAACTTCGCTGACAGCGATACCAGTGACGCGCTCGACCATATTACGATTGTTAGCTTGCCCCAAAAAGGGGCGCTGACCCTGAATGGTGTTGATGTCACGGCGGGACAAAACATTCCTGCAAGCGACATCGCCAATTTGGTGTTCACACCCGCCCCCGAAGAGAATGGCGATAATTATGACAGCTTCACCTATACGGTGAGCGATGGCATTGCTGATAGCGGCATCGGAACCATGACCATTGATGTTAATCCGGTAAATGATTTGCCGACGAGCGCCGACACGAACTTGTCGCTGCAAGGCGAAGACCCGATTGATCTCTCGGCCGAAGACTTTTTCTATCGAGATGGCGATGACGAGCCGATGAGCCATATCACTATCGTTACCGCGCCGAGCGTCGGCACATTGCTTTTGAACGGCGTCGCGGTTGCGGATGGAACAGACATTCCTGCCAATCAGATTGACCAGCTTAGATATCAGCCCGCCGCAGGCGCGAGCGGCAGAGATTATGACAGCCTGAGCTTTACGGTGAATGATGGCACGGCAGACAGCGCGGCGCCTTATACAATGAGCATTGGCGTCAACGCCGCGCCTGAAGCCGCAAATGTCAGACTCACTCTGGGCGAAGACACGGACTTTAGCGGTAATTTACCAGGCACTGATGTTGACGACGCCAATTTGACCTTCACCATCACCGACCCACCCGAGCACGGCAAAGTGACGACAAGCGGTAATGGCCTCGGCTTTATTTACACGCCGGACGCCAATTATCACGGCGTGGATAGCTTCAAATATACCGTCTCGGACGGCGAAGCCACATCGGCGCAAGCCACCGCAACGATTGATGTAACCTCGGTTAATGATGACCCGATTATCCGCTACACGGTTGGCACGCAAAGTGTGATGGTTGATGGTCGCGTCAAATCAATCAAGCCGCGTGATTTCTTTGGTGACATCGACGCCTTCAACCCATCGGCCAAAAAATTCCTCAACAACGTGCAGAATCTTTTGGACAAGGGCGACTTCCCGAATTCTGCCAAGTATAGAGATATGCCATCCTTTGGGGATTTGACCTTTACGATTGAGTCCGCCCTGCCCCCGGGACTTGGTTTTGACGGCACAACAATTAAAGGTCGCCCGACTGAAATTGGTCTTTACCCAATTGTCATGCGCGCGACAGATGGCGCAGGTGCATTTGTCGAGACAAGCTTCAACCTCTACGTCGGTATGCCGATGACTGATAAGATTGTTGACCCGACCATGCCGGAGATGCCGATACCGGAAAATGAAGCACCGGAAAATGAGGCACCCGACCTCAGTGACCATAATTTACCGCAAATGCTGAAAGTGAACCCCAAGCTTAATGGCGACGTGCCGAGCCGCGCGCAGATGCTGCCAGCGCCGATTATGGCGGGTGAGACAGTGTCCGAAAAAGGTGACAATGGCGGTCTGTCTGAAGATGCCTGGATGAACACAATAGTCAGTTCGCAACAAGATGTGTCGGGCAATATTCGCGTTATAGATTTGGAAGTTAAAGACGATGGAATAGCCGTCACTATTGCCGATCAGGCGCAGGACCGCGCCGAAACCTTTAAGGGTGAAATGGCCGATGGATCATCCTTGCCGGATTGGGTAAATGTTGACCCGAAAACCGGATTGACCACGGCTGTGCCTCCGGCAAATGCTGAGACCATTGAGCTGCGCGTGATTGCCGCCGACACGGCAGGTAATGAGCGCGCGATTGATTTGGTGCTTAATCCCAAAGCCCTGAAAGGTGAAGCAGAACCCAAGCTGACACGCGAAGAAAGAAGGGCTGAACGTCAAGAGCGGCGCGAGGCGAACCGAGCCGAAAACGAGGCACGTAAAACGGAGAGGCAAGCTGAAAGACAGGCCAACCGTCTGGCGCGTATCGAGGCTCGGGAGGAACGCCGCGCTGCTCGCGAAGTGGTTCGCAATCCCGACACGGTTAATGTCTTGATCGACGGACGGGTTAAATTTGCCGACGGGCTGACTTCCAGCAGCGAAAGTACCATGAAACTGATGCGCATGGTGGCTGACGAGGCTTCGGTTATCATCGAAATTACCGACGAAGCCCAAGAAACCATAACGCGCTATGACGTGCTGCAAAAAGACGGTTCGGCGGCGCCGGATTGGGTGCAGGTCAATATCGAAACCGGCGAATTGCTGATTGAAGCCCCGCAAGGCGCACAAATGATTGAGTTGACCATTATCGCGACTGAAAACGGGCAGCAACGCACGATCGATATTGAGGTCGATTTGGACGAGATGCGGCGAGCTGATGACGCGGCGGCTGAAACGCCTGCTGACGCACCGGAAGCATCTGAGGGTGACGAGGAAGCAAACGAGGCATTGGAAACCGGCTCAACTGGTTCTTTCATTCCATTGGATAAACAAATCGACAAAGCGTTGGTGGATAATAGATACGGGCAAGACTTGCAGACTGCAATGCAATCGCGTGTATAATGCTAGCATGAGTATGTTTTTCCGCGTCTTCAGCATTTTGCTGCCACTGGCTTTCACATCAACAGCGATGGCGCAAGATATCTCCGCCCGCGGTTTGGTAAAGGCCAAATCACGCGCCGTGCTGGCCAGCGAAATTGGCGCAGTGGTGAATAAGACGCCATTACGAAGCGGTGACGCGTTCAAAAAAGGCGACCTGCTTATCGGCTTTGATTGCCGCCTTTTAACTAACCAAAAAGACAAAGTGGCCGCCCAAACCACCGGCGCCAAAGCGGAATTGGCCAATGCCCGAGACCTCGAAAAAATGCGTTCCATCGGCAAATTGGATGTGACGCTGGCGGAAGCCGGTTATAAGACCGCCCAAGCCGAATTGAGAATTGCCAGCTTGAATGTGGAGCGTTGTTCCGTCAAAGCGCCGTTTGACGGCACGGTGGTGCAATTGCTGGTCAATGAATATGAGAGCGTTGATCTCAGGAGCAATCTGATTGAAATCGTTTCCTCCTCGGCGCTTGAGGTCGAGATTATCGCCCCCGCCGATTGGCTCAACCGCCTGACCCCCGGGCAGCAAGCGGTGATGAATGTCGATGAGCTTGGCACTGCCACCCCGCTTGAGATAATCGCTATTGGCGGCGCGGTGGATCCGGTCAGCCAGACCGTGCTTATTCGCGCGCGCTTTACCAATAAGCCGACCGATATACTGCCTGGCATGAGTGGCGTAGTGCGCCCATGATTGACGATAAGGCGGCAGATTTAGGAAAATTGCTGACGCTTGAGCAGGAAGTGCGCCAAGCCGACAGCCTCGCCGCGCTGACCCCGCTTATTTGCAATCGCAGCCGCGAGATTGTCGATTACACGCAAGCGGCGCTGGCCGTCACCAATGTGTCGGGCAATTTGCGCGTGAACGGGTTTTCCGATATTGCGGTTCTTGACCGCACCGCGCCACTGGTGGCATGGATAGAAGATCGGCTGAAAGATATTACACCCGATACTGAAATGCTCCACCCGACGGCTGAGCAACGCGAAACGGTATCTGATTTGGTGCCGGAGAATATTCTTATCATTCCGCTGCGCGCCGCCAGCAAAGGGCTTTTGGGAGCGCTGATTGTGACGCGCAGTCTTGCTTTCTCAGATAGCGACCAAGCATTGCTCACACATTTGGCTTCGGTTTACGGACATGCAATGGCGACCCATAATGACACGCCGCTACTGATTAGGCTGCGCGCGCGCCTTAGCGGTCGGCGCAAATGGGCCATTGCCGCAGCGTTGGTTTTGCTGTCGCTCGTGCCGATCAAACTGACCGCTATCGCCCCCGCCGAGATTACCGCCGCCTCCCCGTTCATCGTCGCCGCGCCAATGCAGGGTGTTGTCGATCGCGTATTGGTCAAACCGAATGAGACGGTCGCCATCGGCACACCGCTTTTACAACTGGTCGATGTCGAATTGAAAAGCACATTAGAAGTTGCCCGCCGCGCCTATCGCATTGCTGAGGCCGAATTATTGCGCGGTCGCCAGTTGGCGTTTTCCAGCCGTGAGGACAAAGCGCAATTGGCCGAGCTGACGGCGCAGGTTGAATTACGCCGGGCTGAAATGAATTTTGCCGAAGGTCAACTGATCCGCGCCACCGTTAAAGCACCGAATAATGGCCTGATAATTCTCGACGACCCGCGCAAATGGCAAGGCCGTCCGGTAATTACCGGCGAGCAGATTATGAAGCTGGCGCAGCCACAATTTGTCGAAGTCGAAGTGCAAGTGCCGGTGGCTGATGCCGTGACGATTTCCGAGGGCAGCCGTGTTGATATATTTCTCGATATCGACCCGATTACCCGCTATCGCGCCGAAGTCACCCGTGTGCCCTATCAATCGGCCATGACCGAGGCCGGAATTCTCGCTTATTCGGTGCGCGCAACGTTGAGGAGCGATGCCGAAATCCCACGCATTGGCTTGCGCGGTTCGGCAAGGGTTCATGGCCCACGCACCACCTTGTTCTATTTCCTGTTCCGCCGACCGATTACGGCGTTGCGGCAGCTTATCGGGGTATAAATGGATATCCCGCTCCTCAGGCAAGACTTGCGGCTTTTGTCCGGCAGCAAAGATGAAGCCGGAGAAAACAGTTGGTTGCTATACGATCCCTTACGCCATCAATATTTCGCGCTCAGCCGCACGGCGCTTCTGCTATTGCAATGTCTGCCCAAAACCGCCTCCTTGGACGAGTTGAAGCAGCGCGTGCATCAAGACGATGCCGATATTGAAGACCATGACATTGAGGCGTTTCTGACTTTTCTGAAGGATAACTTCCTGTCCGTCGGCAGCGATACCACGCATGTTGAGAAAATCCGTTCGGCGCAAAAGCAGCGCCAGCATCACTGGTTTATGTGGATGGTACATAATTATCTGTTCATCAAAATTCCGCTCATTCGCCCCGACCGGTTTCTCGACGCCATGCTGGCCATCTTTCGCCCACTTGGCAGCAAAACGGCTCGGATGATTGTTTACGCGCTCGGTGCCTATGGCATCATCGCGCTGTTCTGGCTGTGGGAAAGTTTCACCACAACCTTCGATTATTTCTTCAATCTAAATGGGCTTTTGTATTACGCGTTAGCATTGGTGGCGGTGAAGATAGCGCATGAAATGGGGCATGCGCTGGTGGCCAAGCATCACGGCCTGCGCGTTAGCTCAATGGGTGTTGCGTTGCTGGTTCTGTTCCCGGTTCTTTATACCGACAACACCGATGCGTGGCGGCTGACCGATCAGCGCAAGAAATTGCAAATCGTTATGGCCGGGTTGATGATTGAGTTTCACATCGCCCTGCTCGCGCTTTTCTCTTGGGGTATACTGGATGATGGTCCGGCCCGCAGCGCGGCTTTCTTTTTAGCGACAACAAGCATTATCGGTTCGCTTCTGGTCAATCTCAGCCCGTTTATGCGCTTTGATGGCTATTACGCGCTGGCAGACTTTTTGGGCATGCAGAATTTGCAACCGCGCGCTTTTGCGCTGGCGCGGTGGCAAGTGCGTCAATGGCTTTTCGGCCTGTCGGAAAACGCCCCCGAGCCGTTTGCCACGGGCAAGCATTATTTCTTGGTGTTTTACAGTTTCGCCACTTGGATATATCGCTTCTTCCTCTTTCTCGGCATCGCGCTGCTGGTCTATTTCATGACCTTCAAACTGCTTGGCATTTTTCTGTTTGCGGTTGAAATCATCTGGTTCATCGGCCGCCCCATTTATGCCGAAATGCGCCAATGGTGGGCGCGCCGCGCTCTATTCTCCCTCAACCGCCAGACGCGCCGCACAATACTCATATCACTGAGCGTGATACTGCTGGCCTTCGTGCCGTGGCGCACATCGGTCACTGCACCGGCAATTATAGAATCTAGATTGCAATCGCCAATCCATTTGCCCGAACCGGCGCGCATTGTCACCGTGCATGTCGAGAACGGGCAAGCGCTCAAAAAGGGTGACAGATTGCTGAGCCTATTCAGCCCGCGACTGGCCCATCAAATCGAATTGGCGGAGCGTAAAGTCCGTCTGCTTGACTTGCAATTGCGTCGCTATGGTGCGTCGGCGGATAATTTGCGCGACAAGCTGGTGAGCGAACAAAAGCTGGCCGAGGCGCAAACCGGTTTGCGTGGTTTGCGACAACGGAAAGCCGAACTGAATATCACCGCGCCATCCTCCGGCATTATTCAATTCTCGCGCCATTTAGAGGCGGGCTTATGGATAGCCCCTGCCGACCAGCTTTTCTTCATCTTTGAACCGGGGCTGACGCAGGTCGTCGCCTTTATTGAAGAAGCTCAAATGCACCGCATCAGCAGCGATGCCGAGGCACTTTTCATTGCTGATAATGGTGTCCAAGGCTCAATTGCCGCACGACTTACGGAAGTTGACGGTTCGGCGGTAGAAGCGCTTGGCTACCCCGAATTGGCGTCGCTCCATGGCGGGCCGATTGCGGTTCATCTTAATGATGACAATAACGCCACACAGACAGTGGACGCTTACTACAAAGCGCGCGCGACGCTCAGCGAAACGCCCGACACCATAACCAGCAATATTACCGGCCAATTGCATATTGAAACGGCGCGTTATGCCCCGGTCGCCGCATTGTGGCGCACGCTCAGTGCTTTACTGGTGCGCGAAAGCGGGTTTTAAAACTACTGACGGGTCACGAAGGAATCGGTGATGCCGATGCCGGCGAGTGCCTCGCGAATGGTTTTGATTTCCTGCCGAGAAAAGGCGGGCGTAATAACCCTGTATAATGGCGGATTGCGTTTTTTGGTTTTACGGACGAAGATCGTCAAACCGGTTTTGGCACTGATTTCATCAGCATATTTACGCGCCGAAGAACGATCGCTCAGCGCTTTAACCTGAACAAAACGATATGCCTGGCCTTTATCAGCTTGTGGAGCCGCCTTTTTCTCAACCTTCTGAACCGGAATAGCGGCACTTGGTGCGGCTGCTTTTTGGGCTATCGGCGCGGTCGCTGCGCCATTACCAATTCGCAATATGAAACTGTCCGTGGCGCGCACTTTCGGTCCTTGCGCGATAACACGCAGGCTTAACTGCATTTGCTTTTTCGGTGGCCGACCCGAAAACTTGCGGGTTAGCGGGTCGAAACTCAACCAATCGGGAAGCCGCGTGCCATCTTGCATGCCGACAGAGTAAGCCACGGGCTGACCGACCGAAAAGGTATTGTCGGCAAACACGAAACCATAGCGACCCAAAACCGGTTTCTGCTCGGCAATCGGGTTTATCACCCGGTTACCGTCGGTAATAATGCTTTTATATTTAAGACCCCAACTTTGCAGGCTTTGATTAATCGCAGAGGTCAGGCCGGCAATGCTCATATCTTTCAAATTACCGGGCACAATATCAATGCCGACCGACGCATAAATCGTGCCATAGCTGTTTTGCAATTCAGCAAAGGCAATGTCGCGGCGCATTTGCGCCAATAGCAGACTGGCCTCTTGGCGGATAACTTCCAGTGCACCGAATTTAGCAACTTGCTGAGCGTCCCGTGTCTGTTTGGTCAAACGCTTCGAGACACTGAGATAATCCTCGGCGACGGCATATTCCTGACGCGATTGGGCAAAATTAATATTGGCGATATGAACCTGAGAGACGATGGCCATCGCCATTGCCAAACGTTGCGCTTCGGCCACCTCAACCGACGCTTTAGCGACGGCACGGTTTTTCGGGCCGCTAAACGCACTCATCAGATTATAGCTCACCTGCGCGCCCATTTCGACAAACTCATTATATTTTTGGTAATCGCTATCATCGGTGTTGGCCGAAGCGGTCAAGTTCAGGTTCGGCATCATGGACAGCATGGCGGCGCGCACTTCACTTTGGTTAATCCGCTTTTGATACCGCGTTTCCATCAGCTCAGGGCGGTTCAGCAAAGCCGTGTTTTCCATCAGCGAAATATTCATGGCCACTTCTGGAATAATGTATTCAACCTTTGCCAGTTCATATTGCTGCCCGGGTAATAGACCCATTAACTGGGCAAGTTCCAGCTTGGCGGTCATTAAAGCGCGCTGTTGCGTGTGCAAAGTGCGGCGAATTTCCAACAATTCCTTTTGATATATCAACGCTTCCAATGGAGGCGACAGGCGACGTGATTCAATACGGCGGCTATCAGCCAGCGCAGATTCGACGCGGCGCAATAACGGGTCCAATTCCGCCAGCAGGTTTTCCGCCGCCACAGCCCGCCAGTAGGCCGACGTTACCTCGCGAACAATATTGTGAACGACTTTCCGTTGCCGCTCGATTGCAATCATGCGGCGGTCGGCACTTTGCCCTGCGCGCACATAAGACAAACCGAAATCGAGGATATTCCATGTAAATACGGCATTGGCCGTCGAGCGGTCTTTGTCCTGCGAGACGCTGTAAGACGGGTCAGCGCCCAATGGAGCGGGCGTATCATTGTCAAATGTCGTGCTGGCCGAGGCAGCGTATTTGTCGCGCGCGGTATAGCCGGCACTCAAGGTCAGAGCAGGCAATATATTGGTTTTGGCGAGGTCGTATTGGCGCTGGCTCAACGCCGCTTCCATGGCCGCCAATTTATATTCCCGATTGTATAAAATGGCACGCGCAATGGCCTGATAAAGTGACAAAGGTGCGTCAATCGCTTCGGGCATGACACCCAATTTGTCCAAATCCGACTGCAGTTCCTTAGAAACGTCAGCTCTATCCAGCGGTTCGGGTGAACGAGAACAAGCGGCAACGAACACAACCATGATGAAGATGGGCAACCAGCGTCGAAACATACACAGAATCCAAAGGAAAACACAACCGGGCTATATCCTATCCGCCTTTACACCAAAATGAAATATGAAAACTCTTCGCTTTTGTCATTTTTTTGCATTCTTCGTGACATATAACACGCCATTTTTGCTTTACTACCCAATCGCGCCAAACATCACCCTGTTTACCTTTCTTATTTTATCGTCTAGATATCATTAATGTTTGAGTCTAGAGATCTCCCCCAGCAATTAAGGGCTAAAGAACGCGTTGATTTGGTTCTTCGGACAACGCAGGAAATATTGGCCGAGCGCGGCTATAGCGCTCTGACCCTCAGTGCCGTTTGTGAACGCGCCAATATTAAACAGACATCGATTTACCGTTATTGGCCGAACCAAACGGCTCTTTTAGTAAGCCTAATAAGCTTCTTTGAAGAGGATTTCCAAAACGAAATCAAAAAACTCGAAGTCGTTGCTTTTGACAACCCGTGGCAAGAAGTGCAATTGCTACTGCTGAAAGGCTTGGCTGATTACTGCGAAACTAACCCGTGGGTGTATTCTGGCATCGCCGCCGTGCGCGGAGATAACGGTATAGCTGAACGACACGAGCAAACGCTTATGTTTTTTGCGACGCGCTACGCGCATCTCCTCAAAATCGGTGGTTTCGGTGTGCGCGGTGAAGAAGAAGCACGCGTCTCGCGCACTTATGTGCTCGTTCTCGATAGTTTTATATTCGCGGTGGGTCGCGCATCGTCAGTAAAGCATAAAATACAAGAAATTATCGAAGACTATTATGCCGTCATTGTCGCTTATCTCGCGCCGCATATGCAGGAACAAGACAGATAGCCCCCAACCCTATTGTGGCGTCATCATCTCGTAATTTGTCTCATGCACGCGGCATTCACCCGGATCGTCGCAAGCGCCTATATCCGCTCCTAATTGAGATTTAATGGCCAAGCCGCTTTTACCATTCGGCAAAGCGAGGTTTGCAATGGAAACAGACGGAGCACCCCAAGCCTCTGTTGAAGTGGTGGTCATATTGTGCCGTGTGCTGGTTGCAACGGCATTAGCGACCTCCAAGGTGCAAATTTTTGTCGCACAAACGCCGGTTGTCGATAGGAAATCAATGTTCCACAAGACATCAAAATCAGCCGGATTGCCGTTGACGTCCTGAATGCCATCAAACGTCCCGACCGTATTTAAGCTGCCCTGCTGCAGACCATAATTGATGGTCAGCGTGTGGCTGTAATCGGCATTCAACACGTCGAGAAATACGGAATTGTCTTGCGGTGTTGAATAGGATGCGGTGCTCGACAAATTATAGCTCTTCCGGAAGCTGCCCGTGCCGGTTGTGAAGCGGTCAAAAAATCCGGAACGATCTGAGGGTGACGACCAAAGGCCGAAATCATTATGATTAAAGTGCGTGAGGTCGCTCAGCTCGGTTAGCGTATCCATTGAAGTCGCAAATTCGGCGCAATAGCTCCCCTCACAATCATAATTGACTTCAATCTCGTGGAAGCGGTCATATGTTTCACCGCCAGCCGTCTCGCGATAATGCAAGGTCAACACACCCGTCTCACTCGGCGTACTGGCTGAACCGACAGTAATCCAGCTAATGTCGCTAAGATCGGTCTGCAAATTATCCCCGTTAATGATGATGCTACTATTATTGCTGCCACTATTCCCATTGCTGATGGCGACCGTGTCACGCGTCGCCACAATCCGCGTTTCCGGTGCATTGGCTGTCACCGACACTTGAACCTCGCTTACGCCGGTTGTGCCATCGGCCAGCACCGCATCAATTGATAAATTGTAACTTGTCGCGCTTGGCGAAACGCCCGCCTTAAGCAGCAGCTTGTCGTCAATAATTTTGAACATATCCGTGTGATTGGTCAGCGTGAAACTTGCCCCACCGGCCGCATTAACCGCCGTCAGGCTACCGACTTCGACGTCCACCAAGCTGGCGGTTGGCGCGAGGGATGAAAACAGATTGCGGCAGAACTGAAGCCGCCCGTTTGAGACAAAATTGAAATCAACCGACGCCCCTAATGCACCCGCTTCTGTGTCATTCGCGCCGCATGAGAACCGTCCAAAAAATGCCGCGCCTTTTGAGCCGAAATCAAACGCCTGATAGACCGAGCCGCTACTGGCAAACGGGCCGCCGGTTAATGTGGTTACCGGGTCGGAATTAGTATCAATTATATCTCCGTATATCTCTAATAACCCGGTGTCGATGGCCGCACCGCCGCTGGTCGTGCCGCTAATATCGAGATAAGGGAAGTTGGACCCGGCTTCATAATAGCCGGGAAACTCAGAAACTCCTGCCAGCAAACTGGCATCACTATCGGTAACCGGTCTCATCACTGCTTTATGCTCGGCGTCGTAAACCGAGCCACCAAACGTTAAGTCGCTGGCGGCAACATCTGCCGCGTCATAGGTGATATCCGCCGTTTCGTATATATTGAGAGCACTGTTTACGGTCGTCGTCGAGGTCGCTTGCCGCCCAATCGTGACGACACTTTTGCCCGAGGCAATAAAGTTTTGCAGGCTCGTTTGTTCAGCGCTTGAGAGCGCATTATTGCTGCCGAGATATAACATCACGGCATCATAATCATCGAGATTGACAGATGCGTCGGTCACATCCTCAACATGATCGAAACCGTCAGATATATTCATGCCGCCCGTGGCTGCGTCGGGAAACTTTTCACGCAAGAGATCGCGCGTGATACCGAACTGGGGGGACGAAATAACAAAGTAAGAATCCGCGCGCACCAGCACTTTGCCGTCCGAACTGAAATACGGATTGCTGGCGATTTTGTTTTGCGACAATGACAGTTCGATATTGTTCGGATCGGCGACTTCGGCGGCTAACACCTGAGCGTCTTGGGCCAGACTGTCGACGATGACTGACACGGCTTCGCTGCTGGATAGTGCGGGCGAAACGGTCTCTGTCTCGGCAGTGCTATCGGTCGAAGCCGCTGCCACGACATTCACAGCCTCTGCACTGCTGATATCTTCGCCACCCTCTCCGCCTTCGTCAGCGGCGGACGCCACGGCGCTATCGAAACTCGAATCCGACTCTTCGGCTGACGCTTCCTCCGTCTCTGACGTTTCAGATTCGCCCTCGTTATTTTCGCCGCTGTCGCTGTCGCTGTCGCTTTCGTTCTCACTCTCAGAATCTTCCGCTTCCGGTGGTGCTGCCAAAATAGCGTTTATCTCAGCCAGCGGTATTTGGCGCACCGCGCCCAGCATACCATCAGGCGATACATCAATGCCGAAACCCGAGCGATTGATAAGTTGATTACCGGCTGCCGTCGCTATCTCCATCGCACCCGACAGCAAAACAAAAGTCGAGCCTTTATCGCCATGCGTGGCCATAATTTCAGTGCCGCGAATACCGACCGTGGCCGAGCCGGCTTTAATCTTGATGTTTTGGGGTTGGTTCTTTGCCAACTGGCCTGAAACAAAACGCATCCCCCCTTTCACCAGACTGGCCTCCAGCACGCCTTCCTCGGCCAGCGGGTCATAAACAAATTCGTCGAACACAACTTTCGATGACGGTGCAAGAGAGAACACGCTTTCGTCGCGCAGCAAAACTTGCGCACGGGTTTTCACACCGGTCTCAACCTCATCATTCAGAAAAACATCATCACCGGCGCTTAAATCGCGACCAATCGCCTGACTGAAAGCTTGCATCGGGCCGGTGCTGACGGCGACAACACCGGACACCGGGCGGGCCTCCGCCGCTTGGGCGACCAGACCGGATAGACCGAGAATAATTATCAGCGCATAAGACTTTCGCATCATTATCTCCTAAAAACTTTTCCGCAGGCCGATTTTCAGCTCGCTCAGAGTTTTGGTAAAATTGGGAATATTCGACCGCGTGTCAGCAATGAAGCCGCCCAGCGTAACATCTGCACCGCCCAATCGTGGCGGCAGTTTATAACCCAGACTTAGGCTGGCGCGGCTGCGCTCATCTTCTCGGATAGCGCTACCGATAAGCGGATCAGCCGCATCGAAATCGGTTGCCAAGAAATCCACCGACACGGACACATTTATCAGGCCGAGCCGCGAGCGTGCGCCCAAAGAGGCCGAGCTTGATTGCGTCGAATACTGCTCTTCCTCCGCATTGCTATCATCGCCGCCAAGCGAAGCGATAATCAAAAGCGGGATGGGCAAGCCGGTTATAGGGCGCGCATAATTGACAGTCACACTAATAACGTCATTGTCGCGCTGCTTGCTGGCCGTGCTGTCGAGATAGTTGAAGTGACGCGTTTGCCCGCCGCGCAGCGTCGCGCTAAGGCTGGCATTATCCGGCAGATTGCTGCTGACACTGAGGGCAAGCTGCTGACCCGCATTATAATTATGACCGCTCACATTTGTGACAAAACTGTTGTAATTTACGCTCCACGGATACTTGCGCTTCTCCGTATAGCCAAAAGACACAAAGCCCGTCGTCGAATCCGCCATATTCATGTCGACATAGTCACGCCCCGCCGCGCCAAAGCCTGCCGTCAAACCGCGCTCGCGATAGGTCGGTATTTTATAGGAGAGCGTCAGCGCCGCGTCATAATCGATAAACGCTTCCGCAACCTGTTGCGCTGTATTGTCGTAAAGCGCATCGAAAAATTGAACTTTCGGGCCTTTCGGCGCGGCCAATGCGTTATCGGCTGAGCCACCGGCCAGCCCCATTGAGCCGGACAATGAAAAACGTTTTTGCGCCGCTTCCAACGCATCGCTCAGGGTTTGCGCGCGCAAACGCATGTCATCTGACAGCGATTTGTCGGCCAATAATTCGCGCAAGATCAACCGCGCATCTGCCAAATTGCCGAGCCGCAATTGCACTTCGGCATAAAGCACTTTCGCCAATTTACTATTGGGGTCGAGCAAAAGCACGCGCTGCAAGGTTGCCGCTGCGCCTTTGAAATTCCCACCCGCAAGCTGCTCTTGCAAATAGGCAAGGTTAATCTCAATATTCGTCGGGTCGGCGAAGAGCTTTTCTTTCAGGGATTGGCTCAATGCCTGCTGCACGCTGAAACAGGCGAGCACCACAAAAGCGGCTGTGACTTTTATTAGCTTGTTCTGATTATGGACAAACACTACCGGCATCCAATGGTTTTGGGCAAACCCAAACAGGCAAATGAGCGCCGATAAGAATGTTTCCGTCTTCATCCCAGCGTTTATCGGTCGGGACTTCGCTTTCATATTGAGCCGCCTCGGCGGACCCGTCGCCCTCGGTGAAGGAATGCGTGCCGCATCCCTCAATGCCCAAACAGGAACAGCGATGAATATAAAATTCCGACGCTTCAGAAATCGGCGTGCAGGCATTGGCGCATTGCAAGCCAAGCTGGCCTTGTTTGAGCTTGGCAACATTAAGTGGCGTCATGCGCTCTTCGCCATTCGTGCCGGTAGCGGCCGAATTATTGGCCCATTGGGCCTCCAAATGCAGAGACACGGCATAAGGTACCGTGTCGTCAAAAGCATTTCTGTGGGTTGTATTGAGTGACTCAACCGCCGCCGCCACATAGGCAATGCAATTATCGTTGCGGGCGATAATATTGTCCTGGTCGGTTGCCAGTGCTGTGCGGCCATCGGTCATCTCATTATCAATGACCATCACATCATGCGTAAAAGCCCTATCAACGGTCAGCGCATTATCAAGCGTGACCTGCTCTTTCGTGCCTTCAATATAGCCATTATAGCCAATCACACCGACAGCACCGAGAATGCC
>JAKMCZ010000219.1 GCA_022428185.1 Alphaproteobacteria bacterium
GCCTGACCAGATAATCACCGAAATGGCGATAATGTTGCGGCGCGAATAGCGGTCGGCCAAAATGGCGATGGGAATACCCAAGGTGGCGTAGAAAATTGCGAAGCTGAGGCCGATGAGAAATCCGAGCTGCGTGTCGGACAACATCAGTTCCAGCTTGATGCTTTCGGCCAGAATGGAAACGATTTGCCGGTCGACATGGCTCGATGCGTAAATCGCTACCAACATGCCTAACGTGTAGTTTCTGGTTTTATTGGAAATTCCAGCTTGGTCTGCTGCCTGGGCGCTCATAATGCCCCCCGCGTGAGGTAATACGATAAGTCAGACGGGCGCGCTTGGCGAGTTAGAAATAATAAATCAGACCAAAGCGAAACGAGTCTTCATCGGCGAAAGCGGCGGCAAATTCATCGCCGTCGCCGACCTTGTCTTGAAAGCGCGCCTCTAATATGGCCTTGAAGCTGCGGCCCAAGCGGCGCTCGGCCTCTAATGAAATTGACGAACTGTCGGTATCAAGATCAACAAGGCCACCGATTAAAACGGCGGTCGATTGCGGGTCATTGGCGGTCCAGCGAAAGCCAATGCCGATATCATTGCCGAACGGATGCGGCGCACCGGCCTTGCGCTCGTCATACATAAACTCGGCGACTAGCCCGACATCGGTGCCGCTATTGAACAAATTGTAAAAGGTATACTCAATGCCGCCCGTGGCGCGGTTTGTTTCAACTTCTTCGACCGCCATATCCAGCGTCGGTCGCCCACCGGCTTGCGGGTTGGGCAGTTTGCGGTTTTCCTTCGATTGCGTGGCCTCCAGTTTCAACAGCCATGAGCCGAGCGTTGCCTGCACATCGAGACCGGCTTGCTGAAAATAAGCATAATAGGCCTGCATGATTGGCAGGCCATTGGGCAGTGCGCTTTGCCCGCGTGGCACGGAAAGTAATAATTGCGGCTCGCGCGCCGTGCCGTCAAACCATGACAGGCCGATATCAAATAGCCCGAAATTGCTTTGATAGCGCAACGCATAATCGTCAGTGCGCCGCCCCTCGCCACTTTCAAAATGCACCGTATTATCATCGACGATAAAACCGGCATTGGGGCGACCGGCAATCGGATCGACATATTGGCGAATTCGGAAAAACGGCAGTGAATAGGCACTCAGCGTGCCAAAGCGACCGGCATAGGAAAATTTGATCATTGGCTGGCCGAGCTTTTGCTCGCCATCAACGCTCTCGACATTATCGGTCTGATTGATGATATCGACCAGATGAAGAAATTCGGTGACGCCCCAAAATACCTTATCGACCCCGATTGCCGCCTCAAACGCACCATTGACGTAGCGATATTTGGCCTCGCGCAAATCGCCATGTGAGCGCTCATGGTCATGCCCGTCATAGCGGGCAAAGGTTTTGATAATCACCGCATGGCGGTCATTAGGGCTGAACAAGCCAAGCTCAAACGTGCCTGCCAAAGCAGCGAAGTCTTGTTCCATGTCATCATGGCGACCCGCTTCGGGAAAGCGACGCAGTTCAATCTCGATATTGCCATCGGCATCAATGTCGAGTGCGTGCGCGTGTTGCGGCGCGGCGATGAGCAGACCCGCAGCGGCAAACAACCCGCTTAGAAAGCGGCGTAAAGCCATCAGCTAGCGCGCTCTTTTCAGGCTGTTCTGGGTAAAGTCTCCGGCCGACAGGCCGGTCTGAAAGGCATAATCGTCCCAACGCAGTAAGGTGGTTTTCTTGGTCACATGATTTTCCATGAACAATTCATGGGCGCGCCAATATTTATCGAGATAGAGCTGATAATCGCCAAACACGAGGGTTTTTAGCAACGCATCCTTGCGGTCATAATAAACCACTTTGCGGGACTGATAGTTGGTGGTGTCAGTCCACGCGACAGTGCGCGTATAGCCCGAATGTTTGTAGAGCGGACGCCGCTCAACCACATGGCAGGTCAACTCACCGCATGGCTCATCGCGCAGCCATTTATAGGTAAATTTGCCGACCTCTTGCGATGAGAAATCTTCAAAAGCAAATTCCGACCCCATAAACGGGCCTGATTTATTGACCGAACTGATGCGCTTGACGCGCTTTAGAGCCGGCAAATACATCCACTGCTCGTCCGGGTCAAGAATATGGGCATAGGTCAACATGGCGGTGCCTGCCACATCAGCCGGTTCGTCAAATATCATCATCGACCAATCGCCATCGCTGACATCTTTATTCTCCAGCGTGTTGAAACGCAGCCGACGCTGGCTTTCATCGCCATTGGCATTGGTCAGAATCATTGCCATTTCGCTGGTCGTGTCACCAAAACCGAGATTGGTGGCATCGGTCATTTCAGCGATTGCTTTGCCGCGCGCTTCGGGCTTGTCGGCGCCGGGTATTCCGGCGCGTTCAGCCAGCACTGCGCCGGGCACGAACAGGGCCGCTGCAGCGGCTATTCGGATCAGTTTAAAAACAAAGGACATAGGTCAGTCTCCCTTTTTGGTAAATCATTCCGCCGGTTGGGCGGTGGCATTATTGGTGTCGGCTTGGTCGGTTTTAAACGGTGCATTGGGGTCGCCGCGCCCGTCAATCCACATCAACAAGGCAGGCAAGAGTAAGAAGTCGAGCACCAAAGCGGTTAAAATGGTCAGTGCCACAACACTGCCAAGCATCGCATTAATCAAGAAGGGCGACAGGGTGAGCACCATAAATCCGGCAATCAACACAAAGCTGCATATCCACAAAGCGGTGCCGACGGTCATGAAGCTATAGCGCACGCTCTCAATTGATGAGTAATTGAGATCAAAGCGGGCATAGCGATATTTCGACAGCATATGCACGGTTGCATCGACAATAAGGCCGATAGCGGTGGCGCCGACAAAAGCGGTCCAGAAACCGACTTCGTGTTGATAGAGCGAGAAAAAGCCCATCGCGACAGCAGGCGGCACGATATTTGGCACCAGGCTGATAAGGCCGAGGCGCAAGCTCCGCAGCGCCAGCATCAGACAGCCGGAAATCAGAATAAAAGCGACAATGGTGCCGACAGTCATGGCAGATAAATTGCGCTCGCCAATATAAGCAAACATGACTGCCTGACCTGACGGTTCGACATGCATGCGCTGGGGCGTGTTGTCACTCAGCCAGTCTGAAGCCCGCGCGCGCAGTGCTTTCATTTCGACGGTCGATAAATCATTTAGCGTTACCACCATGCGCGAGGCCGATTTATCGACATTAAGCTGGTCGTTCAAATCAAGCCCGTAAGGCAGTGACATCTCGTAAAGCAACACATATTGGGCCGCTAATTGGCGGTTTTCCGGCACCTTATATTTGCTTTGTCGGTCGCCGTTAAAGGAACGATTAATGCGCTTCACAACATCGGAAAAAGACGCGACATGCACGACTTCAGGTTGTTGGCGCAGCCATTGCGCGAAATTGTCGAGATCGGCGAGATAGTCAGGGTCGGACACGCCCCCAACATCGCCGCTTTCGAGCGAATAATTGATGATGTAAATGCCGGTCAGATTATCGGCAGCCCAATCAGAAGCGGTTCGGAAATCAACGCGTTCGTCAAAATATTCGACAAAGCGGTCGTTAAAGGTCAGGCGCGGTATCAACGCCGTGCCGATAAGGGTGACGGCCAACATGGCGAACATGAGCGGCTTGCGCTTGGCAATCACCAATTGCGCCAGCCATTCCATCGACCGGCTTTGACGGTCAACCGCCGAACTGGCACGCATCGGCAATATGGTTAACAGCGCGGGAAACAGCGACATTGACAATATCCATGCATAAATCGACCCAATACCGCCGAAAGTGCCGAGGTCACGATAGGGTGGCGCATCTGAGAAATTAAGCGAAAACAAACCGATAGCGGTTGTGACCGAGGTCAGGAAGACAGCTTGCGCATTGACGTTCAAGCTTTCAACAATTGCCTGTTTTTTATCCATGCCACGCCCTTGCGCGACCAGCGCGGTGATGAGGATATGGACACAATCGGCAACCGCAACGGTGAGGATAATGGTCGGCGCGCCTGAGGCCGGAGGTGATAGGGGTAATCCCAACCAGCCGCCCGTGCCCATTGCCATGCCGGCTGATAAGGTGACGACAATCATGGCGGCGAAGGTGGCGAATAATTTGCGCGTCGTGACGATCAGCACAAGCGCGATAATAGCGAACATGGTCGGGGTCAGGGTTGCCAAATCAGCTTGCGCGGCCTCGGCAAAAGCATTGGACAGCATTTGCGAACCGGTCAGCTCGATGCGGATATTGGGATATTTGGCGCGCATCTCTTCGTGAATGGCGCGCGCTTTAATAACGATATCATTGGTGGCGGCTGGGTCATCGACCGGTGGGCGCAGCGATACCAAAACGGCGGCGGTTTTTTTGTCATATGACAAAAGACGCCCGGCCAAAAGCGGCTCACTCAAGATAGTGTCTTCAACATATTTTATGCGCGCTGCATCAATATCAGACGGGTCGGGCACAAGCGCGCGTACTTCTAAATCATCTTCGCCAATAGAGCGGGTGTTTTGAAAATTGGTTAGACTGTCAACGCGGGTTGAAAATGGCACTTGCCAGCCGCCTTCGGTCAATTCATAGGCTAAATTAAGCGCCTGGCGCGAGGTCGCATCGCTGCCGTCCTTCGGCTGATAGACATAAATAATCGTATCGGGGCTGGAATAAGTGCGCTCCAATTCTTCAAACGCGGTCAGATAGGGATTTTCCTCGGAAAAGAAATACCGATAGTCATTGGTGAAGCGCAAATGTTGTCCACCCGCCAGCGCCGCCATCGCTAGTAGCAAGGATACAAGAATGACCAGAAATGGACGACGAATGACGAACTCGCCATATTGCTGCATGGTTGGCATGAAGGAATCCTCATTTATTTCTTATGACCAAAATTATAGGGCGAAAAATTAATTGTCAAACTAAACGGTTCAGTTTAATAAATATGACATGGGGATTCCGTCTCACGAAACACGCGGTCGACCGAAAGATGCGGCCAAACGCGAAGCCATCATGGAAGCTGCGAAGGTGATGTTTATGGAGCGCGGCTTTTCGGGCACCTCGATGGACGGCTTGGCGCGCGCCGCCGCCGTGTCGAAAGCGACGCTATATTCGCATTTTGCTGATAAAGATGCGCTTTATCGGGCGATTATTGAAAGCAAAGTGATCGATTATCAACTGGCTGATTTTACCGATCGGCTGAGCGGCGATATGGAGCGCGATTTGCAGCTTATCGCCAATGACATGCAAAATTTGATTTTCGACGATGAGGCGGTTCGCATGTTGCGGATGGTAATTGCCGAGGCGCAGCATCAGTCGCCAATCGTCGCCTTATTTGAAGAGTCCGGGCCTAAGCGCGTGTTCACCCGTATCGCAGATTATTTTGCAGCGCTAAAAGCGCAAGGCAGCAACGGGCTTGGCTGTCCTGAACGCGAGGCCGAGCTGTTCACCGGTCTGGTGATGGGGCATCGGCGGGTCATTCAGATTTTGATGGGGGTTGAAAAAGCACCGACCGCAGCCGCCCGCAAACAAAAAGCGCGCGATGCGGTCACTGCCTTTCTCAAATTAAAACGCGACTGATTATTTAGCCGGCGTTTTAGCGATCGTGCATGCGCCGTTTCATGCGGTCGGCAATTTTTTGACGCGCCGAAGGTGACAAACCCAGCGCCATATCGCGCAACGCGCCGTGCATGTTCTCATTCAATTTTTGCGCTGCTGCTTGTGAGCGGTTGAGCGCGGCGGCGATGGCTTTTGCGTCTGCCGTGTCAGATGTCAAAACAGTTCGAAAGTCTTTGCGCGCGCCGCGCAAGTCGCCGATTGCGGCAAGCAATTCGGGACGGCGCTGCTTAAACACCCGTTTGGCAAGTTCTTCATCGGGCCCGTCAAGGTGGCGAATAATGCTTTCCTCAGCGCGGTCGAGGCGTTTTTCAACCCAATTGGCATCTTGAGAGATGGCGCGCCATTTCATGGCATAGCTTCCGGCTGCGCCGATTAACACCATATTGACGGCGAGAGACAGGGCAAGCGCGGCGTAGATGAGTTTTTGTTTGGTTGACATTGAAAGCTCCTATAGCGGTTCGGTGGGGAGGAACGCAGCACTGATAATATCGAGAGAAGCCATCAGGTCGGGGGAGCCGGTCATGGCATCAAGAACCAATGGCGCGGCAATGAAACCGCCGACGAAACAAGCCGCCAGCCCGGTAACAATCGCCCAGGCATTGCGCGCACGGCGCGGTGGATTTTGCGGGAAGGCAATAATGTCAGTATCCGTTTCATTGCCCAGCATGGCTTCCATATCGCTCAAAATTCGGCTTTGCAAATCGGCCGATGCCGGCGGCAAATAATGATCCAGCACGCCATCAAGCCGTTCGGCACGCGCCATAATGCCTGCCGCATTAGGCTCGCTATCAAGCACGGACAACATGGGGGTGCGCTCATTATCGGGCCAATTATCTGGGGTTGCGCCATAGGCAGCCACCAGAGCTTCAAATTGCTTTAGGCTCATTGCTTGTTTCATCGTACCGGCTCCAAATACTCTTTTAGCGGGGTTAACTCGTCGTTCAGCTTACTGCGCGCGCGGCGCAATAGCGATTCCAGCGCGGCCAATGTAATGCCCATTTTGGCCGCCGCTTCGCCTTGTTTTATCTCGCCATAATAAACCAACTCAATGGCCTGCCGCTGGTCGGCGTTCAGCACCTCCAAAGCGCTGCGCAAACGCATATTGCGGTCGGCAATCAGATGCGCCGCTTCAATATTGGCGGTTTCGTCTTCCGGTTCGGCTATCGTGTCGATATCTTGCGTCGGTTTGCGGCGGCGCAAAATATCAATGCAGCGATTGGCCGCGATACGGTAAAGCCAAGTTGTCACTTTGGCCTTGCCGCTCTGCCAATTGGCGGCACTTTTCCAAACCGACATGAAAACATCTTGCGCGGCTTCTTCAGCCTCTGCCTGATTATCCAGTTTTTGTCGGCAAATATGCACGACATAGGATAAATGGCGGCGCACCAGCTCATGCCCGGCTTGCGCTGCCGCTGTGCGGTCGCTGCCGCCAATGGCTGCCAGCAGAGCATCATCGGGCTGTTGCAGCAATGTCGGTTTTTGGCGAGCCATTTGGCTATCCTCCCTCATTTGCGCGCGCCGCACCATACAAGTCATCAATCGGGCTCCTAAACTTAACGGAATTCAAAAATTTCTTCTAAAAATTCCTAATCCAAAAGACTAAACGGCGCGTATCTAAATTACTGTCACCTCAAACGTGACTAAGTGCGCTCCTCCCCCCTCATTGGAGACACTTTCGCCCCGTTGTCAGGCATCTGCCCGACTTCGGGGCATTTTTTTGTAAAATTATTGCGGTAAAAAGGCTTGCAGAACTGCTTGACGCGCCGCTCGTCTGGCCGTTGCACCGTCTTTTTGAGCAATCGCCGCCGTTAACCGGCGATATGCGTCCAATGGGGGCGCAGTATCGCGGTGCGACAGGGAAAATTCGGCGAGCGGCAAGGCCGAAAGGGCAAAATCATTGCCGGCGGCGGCGTAAAATGCGCCTAGAAACGCCATTTCACTCTTCAAATCGAGTGTTTGCCCCAAATGCCTCAGAGCCTCTTGCAGGGCGGTATTCCCGGCCGCATCAGCGCGCGCTGCGGCCAGAGCGGCCAAAGTCGGCTCCAAAGCAAGGCGCATATCCAGCGCGTCACCCGAAAAGTCATATTTATTATTCTCATTTTGGTCGTTGCCAAGCCAGCCAAGCACATCTTTGTCCCAAAGCGCCCAATTATGACGTGGGGCAACATGCGTGCCTCGGCGCGGCACCGCCATAATGAGCCCTTTTCCGCTCAAAAGGCGCAGAGCCTCGCGAATGACGGTGCGCGATACGCCAAATCGGTCGCATAATTCTGTGTCGGCAGGGAATTTATGTGCTTCCGGCCAGTTACCGGATAAAATTTCGGTTGCCAAAGCGGCGGCAACACGGTCAGTGTGGCGTAAAACCCGTTCCATCGGTTGAAAATGGGCTTATTCGGCGTTTCGGTCAAGAATTAGACCGGATCAAATCTACAAAAGTATGATTAATCAAGCTTCGTGCCGCGCTCAGTCAGCAGATACTTCAAAAATTCTCGATAGCGGTCGAGGCGATCACTGTCTGTTACGGCGTTCTCGAGATATTTCTTCTGCATATCCTTCAAGTCGTCTTCGAATTTCAATATTTGAATTTCCATTTCATCGCGCAATAAGCTGTTTTGACTTTCCAATTGCTGCATTTGTTCCAGTATCGTCTGCTTGCGGCTGGCGGTTTCAGCGTTTAATTGGTCGATTTTCTCGCGCATCGCACCGACAACCGCATCGCGAGCGGCTTCCATTTGTGCCAGCATTTCTTGATTATCGGTGCCGTGAATAATATTGCCGGTGCTAATCTCAGCCAATGTGTCCTGCATACGTAGCGATAAATCAGCCATATGAGAATTGGCGTTAACCTCGCGACCGATTTCGTTATTGACCGGCGCATCGGCTCCAAAATCAATATCAGGGACCGGCCCGAAATCATCACCCGCATCATTACCAAGTTCAGCGGCGATGGCGGCATCAAGATCAACAGGTAAATCATCATCGCCGTCTTTTGGCGTTACGGCATTATCCGTTGCGGTATCAGCTTGCGGCGGCGCGACGCGCTGAGACGGTGTATCACCGACCGGATTGGCGTCTAGAATCGCATTGATGGCATCGGCAATTTCGGCCATGCGCCGAATTTCGCTCTCTTCATCGGCCATCAGACGCTCCTCAAACTCAACAGCACACAAGGTATTGGGGGCAAAATGCATTTGCCCTATACCGAATCTCAATATCACTTTACAATAATTGCAGGAAATGACCATGACCGCTGCAAAAATTTTTGGGAAAGCGTGACATTCCCATGTCGCAGGACTCCCAACAAGACATTCCCGCCGAGGAACATCCGGGCATTGATGCTGCCTATGAGCGCACGCAACGCTCTGACAGCGTTGGCATGCGCGCGCTGGCCGGGCTATTTTTGCTGGAACATGAGTTCCGCCGCGTGCCGGGTCAGCCGCATTTGGCGCGCCTCGTTGTCAATCGGCTGAACCGTTTCGCCCCCTATGATTGTGCAATTTTTTGGACCTGTAGCCGTCGCGGTCATGTTTATGACGTGACCATTTCCGGCATTATGAAAAGTAAGGATACACGCCCGATACTGAATTGGGGGCGCGGGCTTGCCAAATGGCTGAATAAAACCGGATATGGCAATACGCAACTCACCCCCCCAATGGTTGATAACGAACGCGCAATGGCTGATTGGCCGGAGAATTTGCCCAAGGCAGGGCTTTACGTGCCGTTGCGTGGCGCTGATGGCAAGCTGCGCGGTGGTTTGGTTTTGTTGCGTGCCGTGCCGTGGGCGCAACCGATACGTATTATGCTCGATCAATTGGCGGAAGCGGCGGCCTATACGGTCGATGCGCTTGATGCCGGTGTGCATGGCCGCACCGCGTCGCGCGGGGGATTGAGAAAATACCTAACGCGCTTTGCCATTGTGCTGCTCTTGGCTTCGAGCTTCCTGATTCCTGTTCCGGTCAATGTCGATGTGCCTGCGCAATTGGCGGTTTCGGCCAGCCAAGCCAATGTTCCGCGTGGTCCGGCGCAGATTGATATTCGCATTCCGCCGCAAGGGGCAATGGCCTTGCGACCCGGCTCGCGGTTGAAGACCAAATATCAAAACACCAACTATGAGCTTGAGGTCGAACACATTACGCCGTGGTTGGCCGGTTTGTTTGCTGACCGGCAATTGCGTGCCCGCTTCATTGCCGCGCCTGACGGCTTGGCGCCGCCTGCGCTCAGCACCATCACCATTGAAAATGCGTCCATGCCATTACCGCTCTATTTGCTGCGCGGGCCAATCGGTTTGATGCGTCGGCTTATGGGGCTTGAGGAAGTTGCTCGATAAGCGCTTGCACCGCGCGCGGCGTCGATGCGCCAGCGCAGACCAGCAAATTATTGTCGATAAATAAACGTCGCGCAGGGGGATAAGCCGCACTCAAAGCCGGGTGGGTCAAAAATTCCATGCCGCGACTATCGGGCGCGTTGTGCGCTTCATTGACCAAAATAAAATCAGCCGATACGGCCAATGCATTTTCCAATGAGACCCGCTTAATGGCTTGGCTGCGTCCGGTGCGCCCCAGATTAACGCCACCGGCGCGGGTGATGATATCGTCAAGAATATGGCCGCGCCCGACCGTCACATTGCGTCTTTGCAAAGGCATAATGCGCGCCATGTCGGGCGGGCTGGTCTTGGCGGCAACCGTCTCCATATCGCCGTCTAATTTATCCAGATAAGCGCGCGCTTGTGGTCCGCGCCCAATCGCATCGCCCAGAGCCAAAATCTCAACCCGCGCCGCGTCATAGTTTTGCGCCGCATTCATCACCATAAGCTTGAACCCCAGCCGCTCGATAAGCGCATTGCGCATCGGGTCTGACCAGCTAGACACAATGACAATATCCGGAGCCAAATCAATCAGCGTCTCAATCTGCCCGTCGCTGACCGGAAAAATTTGCGCTGCTTGCGCATGCGGCGACAGCGTCGCATCGCGCGATAAATGGGTTAGCGCGCCGATTTGTTGCTTGTCGGCAAAGGCCATAAGATAAGGGTCGGCGCATAAATTCAGGCTGACCACAAGCGGCAAGTTTTGGCGCGGTAGCGCGACACTTGGTGCGACAAATGCCGAAACCAGACCGCATATAAAAATGAAATTTGCAAAGCGCATGGTTTCACCATTGCCTGTTTTTTGAATTTATGTCCAGCAAGCATGTTTGGTCGCTATGTTGGCATGCGCGGTGCTTGCGCCATTGCGGCGGCACGGCTAGCTTGGCGGCATGAAAAACAGATATGCCTATTTGCTGCTCGTGGCCTTTTTGGCCGTCAGTGCGGGCGCTTCGTTTTTGGCCGGAGACGTGGCGGTGGATATTTTCGCTTTGCTTGGCTGGTTGTCCGGTGATGCTACTGAGGCAGCAGCGTTTAACAAAATCCTATTTGAACAAATACGCGGGCCGCGCATTGCACTGGCGGCTTTGACGGGTTTTGTGTTGGGGCTTTCGGGTGCGGCCATTCAAGGCCTGTTTCGCAATCCGCTGGCTGAGCCCGGCCTATTGGGCGCGTCTAATGGTGCGGCGCTTGGCGCAGTGGCGGTCATTTATTCAGGCCTCGCCTCAACCCTATCCTTTGCTGTGCCATTGGTGGCAGCGATGAGTGCTTTAATATCGGTTTTGCTGCTGCTGGCTTTGGCGGGGCGGGGTGCGTCCAGTCTGCGGCTTATTCTCGCCGGTTTTGCCGT
>JAKMCZ010000056.1 GCA_022428185.1 Alphaproteobacteria bacterium
ATTATATGGCGATGCGAACGACTGGCATAAACCTTCTGGCAATCGCCTCATCGCCCGAAACACTGGTCAATTTTGGCGATGTCGCGCGGCAAACCGGCGTCACCACGGCGACCGATTTGGTCAATCCGATGCCCGAAGGCAGCGAACAGGCCATGCGCGAAGCCGTTGATGCCGAAGATTTCCCTATGCGTTTGGTGGTTGCCTTTCAAGGCAATACACGCGAGCCGGACGAAGCCGTCGCGCGGGTGCGCGAATTGCAAAAAAGCAATAGCGACAAGCTCAGATTCTCATTGGTCAAAATGGTCGCCGACGGCTCCATACAGGGTTTCAGCGCGCGTCTGAAATGGCCGCATTATTACAATGGCGCGCCCAATGGCCTCTGGTATATCGAGCCCGACCGGCTGGGTGATTACCTCAAAGCCTTCACCGAAGCGGGTATTCAGGTGCATGTGCACACCAATGGCGATGAGTGCACTGAGGTCGCCCTCGACAAAATCGAAGAAGCGCTGCGCGCGCACCCGTGGCCCGATCACCGTCACACGCTGCAACATTGTCAGATGGCGACGCGCTCTGACTTTAAGCGCATGAAGACTTTGGGGGTCGGGGTCAATCTGTTTTCCAATCATCTTTATTATTGGGGCGATGCGCATATCAACATCACAATGGGGCCTGAGCGGGCGGCGCGGCTCGACGATGCGGGGGGTGCCTTAGCCGAAGGCGTGCCGCTGGCGATTCATTCAGACGCGCCGGTCACCGCGCTTGCGCCCCTATTTACGGCATGGTGCGCGGTCAATCGGCTGTCGTCAGGCGGCCAAACATTGGGCAATGGCAGTCAAAACATCAGTGTCGAACAGGCGCTTTATGCCATCACAATGGGTGCCGCCTATTCGCTGAAAATGGAAAGCGAGATTGGCAGTCTGGAAGTCGGCAAACGCGCCGATATCGCAATTTTGGCACAAGACCCGATTGAGGTTGGGGCAGAAAAATTGAAGGATATCAGCGTCATCGGCACAATGGTTGATGGCCGTGTGCATCTCAATCAAGGACGCGACTAATGTCCGGCCCCGTTCCCCTCACGATTATTAGTGGCTTTTTGGGGAGCGGCAAAACCAGTCTGCTCAATCATTTGTTGAGCCAGTCAGACGGGCGGCGCATTACCGCAATGGTCAATGATTTCGGCGCGCTTAATATTGATGCCGAATTGATTGAAGCAAAACACGGCAACCAAATTTCGTTAACCAATGGCTGCGCTTGCTGTTCTATCGGCGATGATTTGACGCGCAGTTTTATCGACGTTATGCAGCAAACACCCCTGCCCGACCATATCGTTATCGAGGCCAGCGGCGTTGCCGAGCCGAACCGGATTGCCGGTTTCTCGGCGGTCGACCCACATTTGCGGCTCGATGGCATTGTTACGCTGGTCGATGCCGGCGCGCATCACCTCCATAAAGACGACCCACATCTGGCCGATAATTACGCCAAGCAAATCGATGCGGCGCATATGCTGGTTATATCGAAACCCGATTTGGTGAAAGCGGCGGCGCTTGCAGTCTTGCGCGATGCATTGGCGACAGACCGCCCCGACATTCCGATTTTACAGGCCGAACATGGCGCACTGCCGATTGACCTGCTGCTCGGTTTAAACGGTGACACCCCTGCCGCGCCAGACAGTAACCATTTGGTTTCGCATGGGTTTGAAAGCCGGGCTTTGCATCTTCACGCGCCGACCGACCGCGACCGACTGGCTGATTACTTGCTTGGCTTGCGCCCTCAATTGCTGCGTGCCAAAGGGGTGCTGACCGATAATCGGGGCGCTTACGTTATAGATTATGCGGGCGGGCGCATTGTGTGTCGGCCATTTGATAAACAGCCGAGCGGTCATTTTGTGCTTATCGGCAAGCCGGGTCTGCCCGATGAAACAACATTGGTGGCGCGGCTCAAACAAGCGGCTTAAGAAAAAGGACAAGGCCTTATGATTTGGGATTTACCGACCCGACTATTTCACTGGAGCTTTGCAGCTTGCATTATCGGTGCCTTTATTTCCGGTGAGCGCGGGGCGCTTGAGGCGCATGAATATTTTGGACTGGCCGCAACCGGCTTGATTGTGTTCCGCCTAATTTGGGGGTTTATCGGCTATGAAACAGCACGCTTTGCCCATTTCCTCCCTGCGCCCGCCACGCTCATCGCCTATATCAAAGCGGTTTTCGCGCGCCGTCCAAACCTAATGATTGATGGGCATAATCCGCTTGGCGGGTTGGCCGTAATCGTCATGCTTAGCGTCATGGGGGTGATGGGGGTCACCGGCCTATGGACCGGCGATGATGTGCTTTATGACGCGCCGTTGACCGTCGCCGGTGTTGCGCCGCAACTGGCACAACCGATGGCGGTCTGGCATGAGAAATTGCATTTTCTAGTGCCGCTTTTGGTGCTTATTCACCTGCTGGCAATCATCGCGCATCGCCTATGGCTGAAAGAAAAACTGCTCTCACGCATGATAAGCGGAGGCACGGCGGAACACCGACCGACCCGCAATGAAACCATTAAGGGGCTTGTCCTGCTCGGCTTATGCGTCGGCGGCAGTCTTAGCCTGTCGCTGCTGACGCCGACTTACTAATGTTTGATGCGATAGCTCTCGTGACAGCTTTTGCAGCTTGCCCCAACCGCTTGCGCCGCCGCTTTTATCGGGTCGATTTTGCGCGAACCGGCAACAGCTTTCAGCCGCATGGCGGCATTGGCAAAGGCTTCTGACTTGGCTTTGAAATCGGAAAAGTTTTCCCAAATGGCAGGGTCAGCGCCAACGCTATTGCTGCCTTCAGGAAACGCATCAGGCATTTGACGACCCCAAGCCGCCATTCGAAGAGCCGCTTGTTCAATCGCCACGAAATTTTTCTTGCCGATGTGCTGTTTGAAAATCGCCTGAATGTCGCCGCCGCTTTGTTTGAAGCGTTTCACCCGCTGCTCAACAATCGGGCTTTCATAACTGCCCGGCTCATGCGCCCAAACCGGCGTAACCGGCAAAGCGAGCGCAGCCAATAGCGCCATTTTTACAAAATTATGGCCCATAAATCAGTCGCGGAAAGACGGATCAGTGCGGTCAAGCTTACGTAGCAAAGCCGGCCAAGCCAGCGCATCAACGCCCGGCTCGAACAGTGATGCTGACTGCTCGTCAACCGTATCAATCGCTTCTTGCGACGGCATATGCGGTTTCGAAGTCAAAGCACGAACTTGCGTCGAGCAAGCGCGCTCGAGGAAATAAATCGCCATAAAGGCCAGACCGCAGGTCTCGCCGACCGCCAATGTGCCGTGATTACGCAGCATCATAGCGTTTTTGTTACCCAAATCGGCAACCAAACGCTCGCGCTCATCATGATTAAGGGCAACGCCTTCATAGCCGTGATAGGCCAGATGCGGCAACACCAGCATCGAGAATTGCGATAGTGGCATCAGGCCTTCATCTTGCGCTGACACGGCAACGCCGTCATCTGTGTGCAAGTGCAAAACGCAATGCGCATCTTCGCGCGCCATATGCACGGCTGAGTGAATGGTGAAGCCCGCCGGGTTTACGAAATATGGGCTGTCCATGACGATGTTACCTTCAAGGTCAACCTTCACCAAACTGGAAGCGGTAATTTCCTCAAACAGCATGCCATAAGGGTTGATTAGGAAGTGATGCTCAGGCCCCGGCACACGAACCGAAATATGGGTGAAAATCATATCGTCCCAGCCATACATGGCGACCAAACGATAGGTTGCTGCCAAGTCCACGCGCAGCTGCCATTCCTCGGCACTGACCATATCCTTGACGCTTTTAATTTCTTCCGCTGCAGACATTACGAAATCTCCCTCTCAAAATTTTTTATAAGGTGCTACCAAACCCTACTTTTGTCAATCTTTTGCGGCCAAGGCCGATGCATTTAACCCAAGACCTGTGCCAATGCCGCTTGCCAGAGATTTTGCTTCTCGGTGCGTTTTTCAGCCGCCATTGTCGGCGCAAATTGCGCTTCCACGGCCCAATTTTCACCGAGCTCATCAAGCGTGTCGAACCAACCCAATTGAAGCATGGCGAGCATCGCCGCGCCCAAAGCCGTGGTTTCGGTGATGCGCGGGCGGTCAATCGGGCACGCGCAAATATCAGCAAGGTTTTGGCACAGCCAATCATTGGCGACCATGCCACCATCGACACGCAAACGCGGCGGCACATCAACCCCGGCTTCCGCCATATCATCAGCAATGGCGCGCATCAAATCAGCCGTTTGCAACGACACACTTTCCAACGCCGCGCGCGCAATATCGGCTTTGCTGCTATCGCGGGTCATGTTGAAGATGGCAGCGCGTGCATCGGGCGCCCAATGTGGCGCGCCCAAGCCGGTAAAGGCGGGCACCATCGTCACCGCGCTGTTAGGGTTAGCAGCCTCGGCAAGGGCTTGCGTTTCGGCTGCATGGTCAATCAATTGCAGCCCGTCGCGCAGCCATTGCACAATCGCACCGGCCATAAAAATACTGCCTTCCAGCGCATAGCTTGTCTCGCCGTTCAGCCGATAGCCGATTGTGGTGAGCAAACGATTTTGCGATGTCACCGCCTTGTTGCCCGTATTGGCGAGCACGAAACAACCAGTGCCATAGGTCGATTTTATCATGCCCGATTGAAAGCATGCCTGCCCAATGGTTGCCGCTTGCTGGTCTCCCGCCATGCCCAAAATCGGCAAATCGGCGAGCACGGTGGCTGTGCCGAAATCAGCGGCATTGTCTTTAACCTCGGGCATCAGATTGCTCGGCACGCCGAATAGCGCCAGCAAATCTGCGTCCCATTGATTGTCATGAATATTGTAAAGGCTCGTGCGCGCGGCATTGCTGGCATCGGTGACATGTGCTTTGCCCGCGCTTAATTGCCAAACCAGCCAGCTATCAATCGTGCCGAAAGCCAGTTCACCGGCCTCGGCTTTGGCGCGCGCGCCCTCAACATTGTCGAGCAACCAGCCGACTTTACTGGCTGAGAAATAGGGGTCGAGCAGCAGGCCGGTTTTGGCGGTGATGTCCGGCTCATGACCGGCCTCTTTCAAGCCGTCACAAAAAGCGGCGGTGCGGCGGTCTTGCCAGACTATTGCATTGGCAATCGGCTTACCGGTTGCGCGTTCCCAAATCACCGCCGTTTCACGTTGATTGGTGATGGCAATGGCGGCAAAGTTTTCTGCCCCCAATTCGTCCATCACCGATTTGCAGCAGGCCAGCGTGGTGTCCCAAATCTCTCCTGCATCATGCTCAACCCAGCCATCATCGGGAAAAATTTGCCGAAACTCTTTTTGCGCAACGGCCTTTACCTGCCCCGACTTGTCAAATGCCAAAGCTCGCGACGAGGTGGTGCCCTGGTCGATACTCAAAATAAACTGTTCACTCATATCCCTACCCCAATGCAACGCAAACCCCGTTTCGTCACCACGGATTATAGTCGCCAAAACTCCAAATATGGCCGCCGCAATCACGCACGGTAAACCCTTCGCCGCCATAATCTTGCGCCCTTAACGGCATGACAATTTTCGCTCCGGCCGCCTGAGCGCGGTTATAATAAGCGGCAATATTATCAACCACCAGATAAATTCCCTGCGTGCTGGTGCCTAGCTGGTCAGGGGTTTTGAAATGCTTGCCAAACTCATCAGTGCGCTCGCTCGACAACATAATCATCGTATCGCCATTAACCAATTGGGCATGGGCAATCGCGCCGCCCTCTCCCTCAACCCGCAACGAACAATTAAACCCAATCGCCTTATCCAGCCATTCAATGGCCGCATCGGCATCCTCATAAACCAAATTTGGAATAAGCTTCGCGCCTTGTTCGCTCATCACGGTCTTCCTTTCTTTTTGTTACGTGCTACAACAAACCGGAATTTGGCCGTTTAACCCTAAGTGGACAGCAAATGAACGCAAAAAGCGATAAAAAACTGGCTTTTGTCGCCAGCACCAACCCGCAAGCCGAGGCTGCGCGGGCCGCCCTGCATGCGCGCTATGATGGCGTATCGCTTGATGAGGCCGATATTATTGTCGCGCTTGGCGGTGACGGGCTGATGCTGACCACGCTGCATAAAGTGATGGATCAAGGCAAACCGATTTTCGGCATGCATCATGGCTCGGTCGGCTTTTTGATGAACCGCTATGACGAAGATAATTTGCGCGACCGGCTGGCCGATGCCAAGCTGAGCCTGCTGCGCCCGCTGGAGATGACAGCCAAAGACAGCGATGGCAAAGAGCATAAAGCGCTGGCAATCAATGAAGTGTCGCTGCTGCGCATGACCGCGCAAGCGGCCAAATTAAGCATTACCATTGACGGCACACAGCGCATGGCTGAACTGGTCTGCGATGGCGCGCTGGTTTCTACACCGGCCGGTTCCACCGCTTATAATCTGTCAGCGCATGGGCCTATTTTGCCGATTGATGCACAGCTTTTGGCGTTGACCCCGATTTCGGCTTTTCGCCCGCGACGTTGGCGCGGTGCGCTGTTGCAGCAAACGGCTGAAGTCATCATCACCACCAATGAGGCTGATAAGCGTCCGGTTAGCGCGGTTGCCGACCATAGCGAGTTCCGCAATGTCGTTGAGGTGCGCATCAAGCAATCGAAAAAGCACGAAATGCTGCTCTTATTTGACGGCGATCAAAGCCTTGATGAGCGCATTCTTACCGAGCAATTCAGCATTTAAGCTTGCTTTTAAGCGCCTGTGCCGCGCGTTATGTCTTCTTTCGGGTCGCCGTAACCGGCTTCGGGCTGAATACGTAAAAAAGTTTTCTCGCCTTCCTGCTCAATAAACGGCGTCACCGTCACCACGTCACCGCATTGCGCCAACGCGTCGTCAACAGAACTGCGCTTGGCAAGTTTCTCAATATTCATGCGCGTCGGAAAAATCACGGTGCGTTTTTCGGCATCGGCATCAGCCAAAGCTTGCTTGGCAGTAATCCAAACACTGTCGACGCTCTCGCTGCCATCGTGAAGCGCAACATGGTCTTGCGGCGCGCGCGCCATGTAAAAATAAGTGTCAAACCGCCTCGGCATCATATCCGGCGTTATCCAATGCGCGAAAAAGCCCAACACATCGACCGCAAATTCAAGATTTTCAGCTTCGGCAAATTCCAGCATGGTCGCATCGCGATTATTGAAGCGATCGCGCCAACCGTCCAACGCCTTTAAGCGGTCGGCCGAGATAAAATCGCTTTCGCCCTTTTCGCGCGCCAGCAAAATACCGCATTCCTCAAAACTTTCGCGAATAGAAGCAACGCGCAGCGCCAGTTCTTTATCATCAAGCGCATCGGCATTGCCGCAATGCGCGCGCAGGTTAGTGTCAAAATCAGGCTTGTCAGCTTTGCCGCCAGGGAAAACCAGCGCACCCGAAGCAAAATCAATTTCGTGATGGCGCACGACCATAAACACTTCCGGCCCGTCATCTGTATCGCGCAACATCATGACCGTCGCTGCCGGAATTAAATCGTCTTTACTCATATTGGTCTCCCTTAGTGGCAGCGAGTTTATCGGCTGGCACTGAAAAGGCAAGCAGCGCCGCCAGAACAATAAAACCAATGGCGCTTAGCGCGATGGCATCAAAGCCGATGCCTGCGTCAATCACCAGACCGAACAAAACCGGCGCGGCGGCGGTCGCGGTAATGACAATCGGCGAGGTGAGCGAACGAATGGCACCGAGATGCGCTGTGCCGAAAAGCTCCGGCCACAGACCGCCACTGACCGGCCCCGCCATACCCAGATTGATGCCGATGAGGCCCATATAGACAAACGGCGTCCAAGCGCCGAACAGGTTTGCGTCAATCAATAATAAACTGAACGCCAACAGCAGCGGGAAAGCGGTAAACGGCAAAAACCGCAAAGCCGAAAAGCGGTCAATCATCGGCCCGCTAATCAGCGAGATTGAAACTTTGGCAAAAGCGTAAAGCGTGAAGGCGGCGGCCAATGCCTCTAACGGCCAATCACGTGTTTCGGCCAATTGCACTTGGTGAAAAAACAATCCGGTGAGAAAGAACGGTGGCGCGAGATAAAGCGGCAGCAGCATATAAAATCGCCGATCGCGCAACATATCGCCCCTATCGGCAGCAATGACAGGCGCGGCATCTTCATCGATTTTCGGGTCACCTTCCGGTTCCCCTTTTGGTTCTGAGCGACTTAAGAATAATTGCATCGGCACGGCGATGAAAAGCAGAATACCGGCAAAGACAAACCAGCTTTGCTGCCAGCCGACCAGCAGCATTAGCGCAACAGCCATGAGCGGGAAAACCCCTTCAAACGAGGCATAACCCAATTGCACCAGCGACACGGCCTGACCGCGATTGGCATCAAATGAACGCCCCGCTGTTGTCATGCCGGTATGGCTCGACAGGCCTTGCCCGAAATGGCGCAATAAAAACAGCGCCACCGCCAAAACGAAAACATGCTGCGCAAAGCCCATAATCACACAACCAATCGCCAACCCGACCAAAACAAACAGGGTAAATCGCCAGAGCGACCAACCGTCTATCAAGCGACCCGACACCACCATGACGAAAGCGCTGAGCAATGTCATGGCTGAATACAGACCGCCAAATCCGGCATTTGACAGCTCGAACAAGGTGCGGATTTCATTGCTGTAAAGCGCGATGAAAAAAGTCTGTCCGAAATTCGACAGCCCCATCATAAAAAAACCGAACAGTAAAAATCGGTAATGCGCGCGAATGAAAGCGAAATAAGTCATGCGCGTGTAGATATAGCGCGCCGCCGCCAACGGCAATGCGTTTTAGCGGCTATTTGGCATGCGCGATGCAAAACGGCGTCGCCGGATCGAGTGCCAAACGCTCTTCTTCCACGGCCTCGCCGCAAGACACGCAATAGCCATACTCCCCTTCATCGAGGCGTTTTAGGGCTGCTTCGGTTAATTGAACCTCGCGTTGCCGCCGCCTTTGCGTCTCTGCCGCCATTGCTTGTTGTTGCAGCGCGTCCATGCGTGACAGCCGACCTTGCTGGGTTTGGTCAAGCGCGACCGGCGCGGCGCTTTCAGCCCCGACATTGAGTAAATCATGCAGCTCGCTCAATTTGTCTTGCAGTGTCCGGCGTATTTGTTTTTCGGTCATTGTCTTTTCGATTATTGCCTTTTCATATCCCCTCGCATTAAGTTATCGACAAAAGGGAGTTCTGACCATGCTTGAAGGCATCAAAATTATTGAAATGGCGACCTATATCGCCGCCCCATCAGCCGGTGGCATTCTTGCCGATTGGGGTGCAGATGTAATCAAAATAGAACCTTTGGGCGGCTGTCCGATGCGCAAATTTTATGCCAGCGCGATGACCGATGACTATCCCGACAATCCGGTTTCAGCGCTCGACAATCGCGGCAAGCGCGCCATCGCCGTCAATACCGGCACCTATGAAGGTCGCGACATTGTTAAGAAGCTGATTGCAGATGCCGATGTCTTCATCACAAATGTGCGCCCCGGACAGTTAAAAGAACAAGGGCTGGACTTCGACAGCCTATCAAAAATCAACGCCAAGCTGGTTTATGCCAGCGTCACCGGTTTCGGCTTACAGGGCGAAGAAGCGGACAAGCCGGGCTTCGACACGGCGGCGTTTAACGCCAAATCGGGCTTTGGTTGGATTATGACACCGAAGGGCGCAGCCCCGGCCCCCTTGCGCACGGCGGCAGGTGACCACATTACCGGCATTGCCACCGCCAGCGGTATTTTGGCGGCATTATTGAAAGCGCGCGAAACCGGCAAAGGCACATTGGTCGAAAGCTCGCTGGTGCGCTCGGCGGCTTACGCCGTCGGTTGCGATTTCAGCACATGGCTGCGTTATGGTCGCATTGCCCGCTCGCGCCCGCGCAAAGAGGCGATTGTCGCGATTAACAATTATTACGTCACCAAAGATGAGTGCTGGCTGTTTTTGAACGGGCGACCGGGCGAACCCGATTGGCCCGATATTGCGCGCGCCGTAGGCCGCGAAGATTTGGTCGATGATGAACGCTTTGGCAGCCTGCGCGACCGCCGCCGCAATGGGGTTGATTTGATAGCCCTATTGGACGAGGCCTTTAAGCAAAAAACGCTGGCCGAATGGAAACCCATTCTCGATGCAGCAGGGCTTATCTGGTCGCCGGTGCAAACTTTTGAGCAAGCCTTCGAAGACCCGCAAATGCATGATGCCGGCGTGTTTGTCGATATGCCCACCGCCGACGGTGCGTCATACAAAAACATCGCCTCGCCCATTCGCTTTGGCGATGAGAGCACCGACCCGAAAGGGCCGCTACCGGAAATCGGGCAAGATACGCTATCGGTGCTGCAACAATATGGTTTGGACGAAGAGACCTGCGCCGACTATTTAGAGGCCGGAATTATCGGTCAGCATCAAGACTGAGCCGGTGCAGCCGACGGCGCGCCCAGCGCCCGTCTATCAAGTTGGCGATACCGCCAGATGACCAACATGAACGGCACAAATGTGCCGAATATCACGCTATCTGCCAGTCCCATTGCGCCGCGTCCCAGCGGGAAAATAAGCAAATAGGCGAGCGGTATCATAACCACGCCATAAGCCAAGAAGTGAATATAAGTCGGCGCCCAAGTGTCGCCGCGCGCGCGCAGCGCCATTGCCAGCAACGACTGTCCGGTGTCAAACACCAGCGCCACCGACACCCAAGCAATCATCGCCGCCGCCAATGTAAACACGGCGGGGTCATTGGTGAAAAACGCGCTCGCCTGTTGTGCCGTTACCCACATCAGAACACCCGCGACCACCATTATGAGGCTTTGAATAGATAGTCCAAGCCATGCCCAACGCGCCACCAAAGGCATATTGCCCGCGCCATAGGCATTGCCGACACTGACCGCCGTTGCCACGCCGAAGCCTAAACCCATCATGAAGAACAATGCGAAGACGTTAATCATAATGATATGCGCTGCCACCGCCGCCGTGCCGAGGAAACCGGCAAACAAAACCAATGCATTGAACGCGCCGTTCTCAAGCCCCATAGAAATTCCCGACGCATAGCCGATGCGGCGCAATTCGCGCCCGCCCGACCAGCTTATTTTGGGACGTTTCAGGCCATATTTTTCATGGTCGAGGAAAAACCAGACATAAGACAAAATAGCGACAACCTGCATGCAGCGGACAATGAAGGTTGCCCAAATGGAACCTTCAGCGCCCATTTCAGGAAAGCCGTAAACCCCATAAACTAAAAAATAATTGGCGAAGATATTGATGATATTGGCAATAATCATAATCACCATGCCGGGGCGCGGATTACGAATACCTTCAAGGAAGAAGCCCGTCGTCATGTGCACCGCAGCCAGCGGCAAGCTCAATCCGGCAATGATTGAAATATGCCCGCCCTTCTCAGCCAACACAGCGTCTTGACCGGTCAGCAACAACCAGAACTCGCCAAAATAGCAAAACACGAAACCGATAAGGCCGATGGCGAACCCCCAGGGTAGCGCATGCCATAGCACCTCGCCGGTCTTCGAATAGTCACCCGCGCCAAAGCGGTTGGACACCACAACCGAAGTGCCCATGAGCAATCCAATCATGATTAGAATGAAGATATTGCTCGGCACCATGCCAATGCCGAGATACGCCAAATGCTCCGACGCATAGCGACCGACCATCATCGTATCGACAATGCCCAACGTCAAAATTCCGGTGCGCGAAATCACTACCGGCCAAGCGAGGTTAAGCAATGCTTTGATGTCTTGCGTCAGTGAATTCATGGCGGTGCTATTTAGTCAGTCCGAAGGTGACAATATCGTCGAGCTCAGGGCGTGCGCGTTCGCTCGGCGCTTCGCTGGCCGTGCCGAGATAAATAAAACCGGCAATTTCATCACCATCTTCACCACCAAGGGCTTTTAAAACAGCCTCTTCATAGGCAGCGTCGCCGGTCAGCCATTGTGCGGCAAAGCCCATTGCTTGCGCGGCTGTCAGCAAATTCATGCAAGCCGCACCGGCGGATAAAATCATTTCACTGCGCGGAATTTTCGGATGCGGCTTCGGGCAAGCCAGCACAGCGACGACACATGGCGCGCGCCCAAATTGTCCCGCGACGCTGTCATCATTTAGCGCAGCGGCGGCAATCTTGCCCAATTCGGCGCGCTCATCATTTTGCAATACGATAAACCGCCACGGTGCGAGCTTGCCGTGGTCAGGCACACGCGCCGCAATGCTCAGCAAATCGCGCAACTGCGCGGCATCGGGGCCCGGCGCGGTCATATTGCGCGCCATAACCGACCGTCTTTTTTGCAGAAATTCAGAAACGCCGACCATCACGTTTTATTCTCCTTATCGGGGCTTTGCCATATCGCTGTCCCGCGTTAAAGTCAATTAACGTTAAAGAAGAATAAATCAAAACCGCCATGCGTTTTTGCCTTGCCTTTATTTGCTGCACCAGCGCGTTGGTTTGCGATGCGTTTTCGGGTGCATGGCTGCCGGAAGAAGGCGTTACCAAGTTGATGGCATACCGCATCGAGCAAAAGCAGAAAAACACAATGTTCAAAACTTTCGCCATAGCGAGACTTTTCAATCGCTGCTGCTGGAATATTGCGCGACCGAAAACACTGCGCTGACCATAAAGTTTGTTGAGCAGAATCGGGCCGAGCCCCAAATCCACCACACAAATGAAGCGTCGCGTATCGGGTTGATGCTCAACACACCGCTGCTTGCTTCGGGGCTGCTGCCACCTTTTACTTATCGTCTGGCAAAGGCCGCATTGCCGTTCAAAAACATTCAACGCGACAAACGAGCCAGTCTTACGCTGGGGCGCGGTTATAAAGCGGACGAAAATTCAGGTGATGATTAGGACGAGAACTGAGCAGTGCTGGCTCTCGCCGACCGAATTTCCATCAATTGCTTCCACATCACGCAAGAGGTTGAGCTTGATCAAATTCGCGGCAATGGTCGCTATGCGCGCAGTTGGCTATATCGCTTTTCGCTCGGGCTGGGTGCGGTCAGCCTCGGCACGGAGGCGCAACATTATACCGATTATGCCAACCCCTATCAGGCTTTGGCGCATAGCTATCATCTGCAATTTGCGCCACCGACCAAAATCTGGAAATTGCGCTTGAAAGCAGGCGACCGGCGCGCACCTATGGCGGGTAAAATGCTGAAAAACGATTATGCAGTGCTGGAATGGGAGCTGAAATTCTAGCTGCGTAAATCGGGCGGTGTGGCCTCATCGACCAGTGCTGTGACCGCCGCGTCCAACGCCACCACATTTTGCTCTTTAGAGCCGAGACGACGCATCGACACGGTGCCTTCTTCAGCCTCACGCATACCGACCGCCAAAATGACCGGCACTTTGGCTAATGAATGTTCGCGCACTTTGTAATTGATTTTTTCATTCCGCAAATCAGCCCGCGCACGAAGCCCCTGCGCGGCAAGCGCGGCAACAACTTTGTCGCCATATTCATTCGCTTCCGTCGTAATCGGGCAAACAACAATTTGCTCAGGTGCCAACCACAATGGCAGCTTACCGGCATAGCTTTCCAACATAATGCCGATAAAGCGTTCCAGCGTGCCCAGCACAGCGCGGTGCAGCATGACCGGACGATGCTTATTGCCATCTTCGCCAATATAGGCGGCATCAAGCCGCTCGGGCAGCACAAAGTCGAGTTGCAGCGTTCCGCATTGCCAAGTTCGACCAATCGCATCGCGCAAATGATATTCAATTTTCGGGCCGTAAAACGCGCCCTCACCGGGCAGCTCTTCCCATTCGAGACCGGCGGCGGTCAGGGCGTCACGCAAGCCACCTTCGGCGCGATCCCATACATCATCATCACCGGCGCGGGTTTCGGGCCGCAAGGCCAATGCCACTGACACATCTTCAAAACCCAAATCGGTATAGACTTGTGTGACCAGCGCGCAAAAATCGACCGCTTCAGAAATAATCTGGTCTTCGCGGCAAAAAATATGCGCGTCGTCCTGCGTCATCTGCCGCACCCGCATCAGCCCATGCAGCGCGCCATGCGCTTCATTGCGATGACAACAACCAAATTCAGCCATACGTATCGGCAGGTCACGGTAAGACTTAATGCCCTGTTTAAAAATCTGCACATGCGCGGGACAATTCATCGGCTTAATCGCCATCAAATCTGCGTCACCCGACAGCACCGGCGCATCATCTTCTACAGACGGTGCCTCATCAGGCACAACAAACATGTTCTCGCGAAACTTATCCCAATGGCCTGACTGCTCCCAAAAGCGCTTATCGAGCAATTGGGGCGTCTTCACTTCTTCATAGTGATGCGCGTTCAAACGGCGGCGAATATATTGCTCAAGCTGCTGCCAAATCGTGTAGCCCTTGGCATGCCAAAACACACTGCCTTGCGCTTCTTCTTGCAAGTGAAACAAATCCATCTCGCGCCCCAGCTTGCGATGGTCGCGTTTTTCGGCCTCTTCCACCATGTGCAGATAGGCTTTCAAATCTTTTTCATTACCCCAGCAAGTGCCGTAAATGCGTTGCAGCATTTCATTATTGCTGTCGCCGCGCCAATAAGCACCGGCCAGCTTGGTCAGCTTAAATGCCTTGCCCAGCTTACCGGTGGACGGCAGATGCGGCCCGCGACACAAATCTTTCCAATCACCCTGCCGATAGACCGTAATCGCCTGCCCGTCGGGAATGGCGGCAATAATTTCCGCCTTATAGTCTTCGCCAATCTGTTTGAAATGCGCCACTGCATCGTGGCGTTGCCATTCTTCGCGAACAATCTCTTCATTGCGATCGACGATTTCTTTCATGCGATTCTCAATCGCTTCAAGGTCGTCTAGACTGAACGGGGTCTCGCGGGCGAAATCATAATAAAAGCCGTTTTCAATCACCGGCCCAATGGTCACCTGCGTGCCCGGAAATAATTCCTGCACCGCTTCGGCCAGTACATGCGCGCAATCATGGCGCATTAAATCAACACCATCGGCATCGGCGGCGGTAATGACCGCGACCTCAGCATCAACCTCAACCGCGCGCGCCAAATCAATTACCTCGCCATCAACTTTCCAAGCCAGCGCTTTTTTCGCCAGCGATTTGGAAATGCTTTCAGCGAAAGCGCGCCCGTCAATCGGGCCGTCAAATTGGCGCGTCGCGCCATCGGGTAAGGTCAGCGTAATCATTTTTCTGCCGGCTCTTTCATCGCGTCGTTTATCTGTGTGACACGCCACGGGGCATACCAAACTGCGCGAGAAATCTCAACAGGCACCGGGTCAAAACCGTCTCGCGCGCCCAATGCCTTAATCGGGTGGCAATGCGACAGTCGCTTTAAGCTGAGCCAAAGCCCGGCCCAAGCGCCATGCGCTTCTACCGCCGCGACCGCATATTCAGAGCATGTCGGCTGAAAGCGACAGCGTGGCCCCAGCATCGGCGACACCAGCAGGCGATAGGCGTGCACCGGAATCAGCACAAGAAATTTGGTCAAAAGCCGAAAGACAGTTCGCATCATGCGACCTATAATAACAGCGCTCCATTAAAAAGGGGCTAAAAAGGGTTAAAGAAAGGAAAGAAAATGACATTTTGGGACTGGATTGAGGGTCGCGTCGCGCGCATGAGCGCGCTCGATGTCGCTTTATTGAAAATCTGTGTGCTGTCTTTCGGACTGATGGTCGCCAAATTATGGCCGCCACTGCTTGCCCCCGACTGGAAAGTGTTCGGCGCAATTTTTCTCATCACCTATATTCCGCTGGCGGTGAAGCTGTTAATCCGCAAAGGTTAGCGCATGGATACGCTGGAATATGAGTTTGAAGGTGATGTGTGGCTCTGGTCGGGCAAGAAAACCGATTGGTGGTTCATCACCATGCCGCAAGATATGAGCGACCATGCGCAGCATTTCACCAAACATGTGCAGCGCGGTTTCAAATCGCTGAAAGTCAATGCCCGCATTGGGGGCAGCGAATGGCAAACCTCGATGTTTCCATCGAAAGAACGCAAAAGCTATTTATTGCCCATTAAAAAAGCCATTCGCGATGCTGAAGGCGTCGAAGTCGGCAAAACCCAAACCGTAAAAGTAACGGTGTTGGGTCTGTGAGGGGAGCAGGGGACGGACGCAACATGTGGACTGCCAATAAGCAAATTTGGCTAAACCCCCAATTGCTGCAAACAGTCTTCGACCGCGTCGAAAGTCAGCAGGGTTGAAGCATGGCGGTTTTTATACTCACGCACCGGCTCCAGCACTTCCAAATCAGCCCAGCGGTCGGTCGGCGGTTTGCCATTTTGTTTCAGCATATCGCGCATTTGCGCGCCGATTTGGCGCAATTCATCGGGCGATGAGCCGATAATCTCGCGTGCCATGACAGAGCTTGAGGCTTGCCCCAGCGCACAGGCTTCCACCTCATGGGCAAAAGCGGCAACCGTATTATCTTCAGCGAGGCTCAATTCCACATGCACTTTCGAGCCGCACAGCCGCGATTGCGCGTCGGCCTGTGCCGCCGGTGCATCAAGCCGCCCGATATGCAAAATCTCGGCGGCCAGTTTCAAAATCCGCTGATTATAAAGCTCATTCATCATGGTTTTGGCATCATCGTTTTCGCATCATCGTTTTGGCATCATGGTTTTTAGCATCATGTCGCAGGTTTCCAAATCGTGCCATCTGCCGTGTCTTCAATGGTAACACCCATCGCGGTCAGCTTGTCACGCGCCGCATCGGCGGCGGCATAATCCTTATCAGCGCGCGCCTGCGCACGTGCGGCAATCAACGCCTCCACGGCGGCGGCATCAATATCGCTATCGGCCGTTTGCGCGGCAAACCAGTGCTCCGGCTCTTGCTGCAACACCCCCATCAACGCGCCCGCCGCCAGCAGCGCACCCTTGCCTTGCGGCGTGTCGGCGCGACGCGCCAGCGCAAATAATTCAGCCAATGCTTTCGGCGTATTCAAATCATCGCACAGCGCGGCTAAGAAATTATCCGGCGCGGCGGTGTCTTCAGCCTCAATATGCGCCGCGTCGCGCAGCACACCATATAGCCGGTCGAGATTTTTATTCGATTGCGCCAGCAAATCAGGCGTAAAATCCAGCCGTTGGCGATACTGCCCTTGCAGCAAAGCCAGCCGCACCGCTTCGCCC
>JAKMCZ010000270.1 GCA_022428185.1 Alphaproteobacteria bacterium
GATTGCTTCAGCACAGCGATGACATGCCTGATTTAAGTCTAGTCATCATCGCCATTTTTGTTGCATTTCTGTCGCAATATGTTGCTTATCTCGCCCTTGAAAACCCGCTCATTGGCCATATTTCACCGTTTTCTGGCTTTAAAATATCGTCACTTTTCACAAAAGCATCGGCCGGTTTCGGGCAGTATAATTTATTGGGTTCTTTCGTGGCGACGTTATTGGTGCTTGCCGCTGCCGCCTTAGTGCTGAACCCGATGCGACCTTTGCGGCGCTTTATGCTGGCCCTTATCATTATCTTTATCAGCATTGATTTGCCCTTTGTGCGGAGCAAAACAGCTCTGCTAGGTGTGATATTGGGCCTGTCGGTGCTTGGCCTGCATGTATATTTCTCCGGCGCAAATCGCCAAACCCTGAATCGCTATGGCCTCACGTTGGCATTGACCTTGTTGGCCTATTTTGGTGCGGTTTGGTTCGGCGATTTTCTTGCGCTCGATGATCAGTTAGCTTCACGCACTTATGCGGCCAATCAATCCTCATTTTCAACGCGATATACCATGTGGGTGATTGGTCTTAGGGGGTTCCTGGAAAAACCTGTTTTCGGTCATGGGTTGGGGGCCTATTTGTCGCTCTATATGGAGCACTTTGGGCGGTATGGTTTGGACCAAGGATTAACCTTCTACCCTTTAGTTTCCATACCCCACAATTTATTCATCCATATCCTAAGCGAGACAGGCCTGTTTGGGCTGCTTGTCATTATGGGACCGCTGTCATGGCTGGGATTGCGGCTGTTCGGACAAAGTCATAATCGTTGGCTGGTTTTATCCCTTCTCACACCGATTTTGCTGCACACTCAATTTGAATACCCCTATATTGCTTCGGGCGTTCATTATTGGCTGTTTGGCCTAGCTTTAGTTTTAGGGCTTATCGGCGCTGGCTCAAAAGCGCCTTCACTTCAGCACTTTTTTCTACCGCATCGAAAGGCAGCGCGCTTGGCCTTTTTGGGCCTTTCTACCTATTCCCTTTGTGGTATGATTGTAGTCATCATTCTTTCGGCCCATGTTCAACGTATGACCCTTGATTACGCTAAATCTATCAGGATGCCGCTCAGTAAATTTATAGAGAAGCGCTCTAAAGACCCTGCTTTGGACCATCCGCTCTTCGGGGAAAGATTGCGGGCTATAACCAATCTGCAAGCCATCGATAAAATTTTTGCAGAGCAGCAATTGGACCTTTTGCGGCCTGTCGCGCTGCCCTATTTTGAGGCGCATGTGCTCAACCAATATCCGACACCACCGATTTGGGAAACGGCCATCAAAATATATGGGACTTTAGAAGAAGACAAAAAACTGCTGGCGATGATTGATTATATTGCGCTTTATACGCCTGACAGAGCGGCCGAGCTTCGCGCCCATTATGAAGTTTATCTAAGCCAAAGGGCTAATCGTCTTCAATGACGATAAGCCCCTGCGTTTCAAGCTCATCGACATATTTTTCCATTGTAATCATGCCGTATTGAGCGCCGGTCTGCATCACGGTCGCGATTTGCGGGATTTTGTCTTCGCGTATCAAGTTTTTCACCGCTGGCACGCACACCATAACCTCAAAAGCACCAATGCGACCGCCGCTCTTTCGTTTCATCAATTGTTGCGTCATCACCAATTGCAGTGACGAAGCCACCATTGAGCGCGCTTGTGGCTGCTCTTCGGCAGGAAACGCATCGATAATCCGGTTAATGGTTTCCGCCGCGCCCGATGTATGCAGCGTGCCAAATACAAGGTGACCGGTTTCGGCAGCGGTCAAGGCCAGCGAAATGGTTTCATAATCGCGCATCTCACCGAGCAGCAGAATATCCGGGTCTTCGCGCAATGCGCCCTTCAATGCGGAAGCAAAACTGACCGTGTCACGTCCGACTTCGCGCTGCGAGATAATCGATTTTATTTCCGAATGAACAAATTCCACCGGATCCTCAATGGTAATAATGTGTTCGGCGCGCTCGCGATTAATCTTGTTAATCATCGATGCCAGCGAGGTCGATTTACCCGACCCGGTCGGTCCGGTGACCAGCACCAGCCCTTTTTTCTCGGTCAATACATTATGCACGGCAGGCGGCAGGCCAAGTTGGTCGATATTCGGCACCTCGGTCACAATCGTCCGGCAAATCAGCGCCCAGCCATTCAGCGTGTGATACCCATTGGCCCGAAAGCGCGCGCCATTCACCGTAATGGCAAAGTCAACGTCTTTGGTCTCAGCGAAGCTTTCGTAAATATCGCCATCAAGCTCGTGACGAAACACCCCGTCCAGCATGTCATTGGTAATCGGGCAATCTTGCATCAACTGAATTTCACCATTGACGCGAATAGCTAATGGACTGCCCGAGCGCATATGAAAGTCAGAGATGCGATATTCTTTCGGTAACTCGTCGAGATAACGATAGACCGGATTATCTTCGGGAATGGGTTTTTCAGCCTGGGACATATTCGGACATACTCAGCTTTGACTCTACAAGACTTATACTAATCTGGTTATAATAGGGCTTCGAAAAATTGACCAGAGCCTATATGGCGTGTATGCGCTGAACGGCTTCGACTGTTGCGGGTTTCCCAAAATGAGTGACACCATTGCATCTTTTATCCTGATTGCGCTTATCGGTGCATGTCTCGGCAGTTTTGTTAATGTTGCGGCTTTGCGCACGCTGAGCGGTGAGGATTGGGTGAGGCAGCCCTCAACCTGTTTTCATTGTGCCAAGAAACTGAACTTTTTTGACAATCTCCCGATTATCGGTTTTATCCGTCATGGCGGCAAAAGCGGGTGTTGCGACCAAACTCTGCCGCGCCGCTATTTGTATGTCGAACTGGCCTTCGCCGCTGTGCTGGTCGTGGCATGGCAGCAAATTGCGGGCTTTGCTTTTTTGAGTTTCTTACCGTTTATCTTATTGCTGGCGGTCATTTTTTTAACCGATTTGGAAGCGTTTATCATTCCCGATTGGGCTTCATTGGGTGGCGCGACATTGGGTTTGGCTCTGGCGCTGGCCGGTGCGCCGGGCATGCCGGCTTTACCCCAAGCCGTGCTGGGCGGGGCAGGAGGCTTCGCGCTCATCTATTTCATCAATACGGCTTATAAATTATGGCGCGGTCATGACGGCATGGGGTTCGGCGATGTCAAACTTATGGCGATGCTGGGCATCTGGCTGGGACCGGTAAGCCTGTTACCGATTCTCTTTGCTGCAAGCATGAGCGGTGCATTTGTCGGAATTATTGCCATTTTGGCGGCACGTGGTGCAAATAATGACAGTGCGCCCGCACAACTACCTTTTGGCTGTTTTCTAGCCCCTACAGCCCTTTTATGGTTGTTTTTTGCGCCACAATTACTGCGTGGCGCGCAATAATCCACCGATTTTGCATCACCTGTAACCTAAACGGCCTTATAATTTGCAAAGCGAAAGAGATTCGTTTTTCAACGAGGGCAAACCATGAACACCTTGCGAACTGAAGATGATTACAAGCGCGCCATCAAAGATTTGCTGGGGCAGGCTGAGAGTAATCTTGAGGCCGACTTGCAAGAACGCGACGGCGACCAGAAGGCAGCCATGTCAGACCGCGATATTCAACATTTTATGCGCGGGCTTGATTTAGCCATTACCGAAGAGGCGACCATCGCTTTGCGGGCTGAGTTTCTGCGTTATTCCAGCGTGTTTGATACAAAACGCTCGCAAGACACAATCAAACTGGCGGTGGCGCAAACCATTCGTCCCTTGGTTGAGGAATGGATCAATCGCTATATGGCGGATATTGCGCGCGAGGTAATTACCGAAGCAATCGGTAAAATCACCGAAGTGCGGGCAACAGGTAATTTAAGGCGACCTAAATAGGGCGCTCACGGAGAACGGGTTTTTGCGTAAAGTAACGGTTCCGGAAAAAATCATTCGCTTCGCCTTGGCGGGCGTTCTTTGCGTCAATGTGTATGGCTGCGGCACACGCACGGGTCGCGATTTATCTATGGCGGGTGCCGTGCAGCGTTTCGATGATCGCCGTGCCGGTGTGCGCGCCGAACAAGCAGCCCTTGAGGGTTTTGACAGTTCGCGTCCGACGCAATTGAAACCGCTACCGCCGCGCCGCGAGCTTTTGCAAGTGCGTGTTCCGGCAAAAATCGAAGTCGATGACATTGCTGATGGCGTGGTGGCTGACAGCATGACCGAAATGTCTGAGCAAGGCTTTGGTGCTTCATTGGAGGTCGGTAACGGCCAGCTTTTGGCGGGTAAAAGGTCACTCGAAAGCCAAGTTAGAGCAATCGATAAGCGTAGCGAAACCATTCGCCGCCAGCGCCGCGCCATATTGGCGACTTATAATACCGAGAAGCTGCTGCTCGACCAAACCGATATGCGCAATTCGAAATCGCGCGATTTGACCCTTCAGGGCTTCAAAATCGCCAATGAAAAATTGTTGCAGGGTTTCATCGCCGATTTGGAAGAACAATATGCCGAGGCCGAGCCGACAACCATTATCGGGCTGACCGATAATAGTGAGCTTGGCGCATTGGCCTTGTTCGGGCGCAATGAGCTGGCGCGTAAGGACGAATATGTGTCGCTTGAAAAAAGCTTTTTGTTTGTCGGCAATGATGTCACTACTGGCGTTTCTTTGGGGCGCATGGACGATTTGTCAGACGAGGTCGGCTCGCGCAATTTGAGCGTTAATCTGGCCGGTTTGCGGCTGCCGACCGCGCTTAAATCTTTGGCCCGCTCGGTCAATATGCAAATTTATTTGTCGCCTGCGGTCAGCGCTGCGCCGCAAAAAGTCAGCCTCGATATTGACCGTGCCGATGCGCTCGATATTTTCGATATTCTCATCGACAATTATGGCTTGGCGATGGCTTATGACCGCAAAATGGGTGTCGCGCGCTTTTATACCCGCGCCGAGTTTAAAGAGCGCGTTGATGATGCGGTAGCCTCGGCTGAACTGCATAATCGGCGTGCGCGCAATTTGCGTAAAATAAGCTCATTGGAAAATGACACGGCGGCGCTGCGACAAATCTATCAAAACTACTTCCAGCACCCGGACGATGCCGGTCGGGTGCGTTCTTTAACCAATGATGCGATTATTGAAGATGACCATTCGCCTGCCGTGGCCGCCGCGATTGTGGCATTTAAAGAAGCGGCGCTAGAAAATGAGCGCGCGCTTGATGAGCTTGACCTTGAGCATGAAACGGCGCGCCAAGAGCAAGCGCAGACCACCCAGACAGCGAAATTTGAACTTGATGATATTGATCAAGCATTGGCCCTTTTGGCAGTTGAGCGCGTTAAAAAACAAAATATGCTGGACGGCGTGTTGGCACGGTTGGCGGCTGAAACCGCGACCAGCCAAACCGCGCAAGCAGATGACTCGACCCTGCCGCAAACCGGTGAAACGGCATTTGAAGCGAACGACCAGCCGCGCTTTGCTGATGTTCCCAATGCCGAGGAATTGCGCGGCCGGGTCGTGCGCGACGCTAATTTGCGCACCACTGAACCGATTTTTACCGAGAAGTTCACCATTTATAATAGTGAAGGCGCGGCAAGCTGCGGTGGCGGTGGCGGCGATCGGGTAAACGAAATCAAAACCGAACTGACCAGCTATTTCGAGCAGCTTTACACCGACGACATGGTGGCGGCAGAAAAAGCGGCTGAAGAGCGCGTCGAAGCCGAGCGCGTGGCGCGTGAAGCCGAAGCACGGGCCGCCGCCGAAAGCGAGCCGATTTTTGACCCGTTGGAAGAAGCATTGGCGAGCACCAATGTGGTCGATATCGCCAGCGATTTGGTACCGTCTGCCGAGGCTGATGGTGAGGCTGTAGGTGAGACCGGGGGTGAAGCAACAGAAATGCCTGCGGGCGCACCTGCCACAAATGAACCGGACAATGATGCCAGTGATGCAGACACCGCCGCAACGCCGCTTTTCTTATCCGACTCGGCGTTTCGTCGTCCGACCGTCACCGCCGTTGGCGACACGGTCATCATTACCGGTTTCCGTCATGATATCGAACTGGTTTCGGAATTGATTGAGAGCTTTGACCGACCCGACAAGCAGGTTCTGGTTGAAGTGTTTATGGTCAATGTCGCCAAGAACTGGCGACGCCAATTGCAAAGCAGGCTTGATAACGCCTTGCGCACGGCAGCCAAAACCGACACGGCGATTGATAATTTGCTCGACACGGAAAGAAGCCAACTGCCCGGGCTGATTGAGGTGCGCGACAATAATCTGGTCGGCGTTCGCGGTGCACTTAATTTTGCCAATAATGCGGCCTTTGGTAACAGTTTCACGCTGAATAATTTCCGCCTTGGCCTTGCTTGGACGATTGATTTTATGGAGACCAACAGTCTCGGTCGCAAAGTTTCGAGCCCGACCATTTTGGCACTTGATGGCTGTCAGGCACAGATTGAAAAATCTGAAACCCGCTATTTACCGGTCGTCTCGACCTCTGCTCCGGTGGTGACCCCGGGCGGTCAAACCGTGCCCGGTGAAGTGACGACAAATTATGAATCACGCCAAGCGACACTGAGCTTAAACGTGACACCGACCATCAATCCGCTGAACGACCATGTGCGGCTGCAAATCAATTTTAATGATGATTTTTTTGTTACTGCCGATCCCAATTCGGACAAAATTCAAAGCCGGATTTCCACTGAGTTTATTGCCGCGCCGGGTGACGTGATTGTGTTGGCCGGGCTCTATACTGAAGACAATTCAAAAACGCGACAAGGTTTGCCGGGCACTTCCAGCATACCGATTTTGGGAACGTTCCTCGGCAATAGCGGCGATTTCAAAAGCTCGCAAGAAATGGTTATCTTCCTTGCGCCGGAAGTGATAACGCCGAAGGCGGGCGAGGTTCCGGTCAACTCGGCGCGCTATTATGACGCCAATTAACCGTTCGAGCGCCGCACATTCGGGCCAAGCCGGCTTTTCATTGGTCGAGGTGATGGTCGCCTTGACGCTCATCACCGCTGGCATTATCGGCACGATTTCAATGGTCAGCGCCAATCGCGCAATCATGGAAACAAGCTGGGCGCAAGCGCGCATGGGCATGATTGCCGATGGGGTGATGAATGAATTGGCAGTGCAGTTTCAGCGTGATGGCAGTTTGCCGGTAACCACTGATTATGATTTTGACGCTGACCCGAATAATTTCGGTGTTGCCATATTATTCACCGATAATGGTTATACCGCCTCGGCATCAACATTGTCGATTGCGTCGGCCGCCAGTCCGGTCAGCTATTCAAGCTCGCTAATATTGGTCAGCCCCAGCGGGCGGCGTATGACGCGCACGCGTGATTTTTATAAGAAACTGAAAACCCCTTAGGGGTGGCTTAATAGCGGCGCACGCGATTAAGGGTCAAATCACTGCCCGATACATCATAAAGACCAAAGGCGGCGCGTGTCCCCTTATCGTCAAAACCACAGCCATATAGTCGATAAGTGCTGCCATCACGTTTGACAAAGAACCGTTGCGCCCGCGCACCCGTGCCGCTTCGCGCCGAGGCGAAGAAATCGGTTTGCGTGGTTTCATGTGCGCTCAGACATTTTTCTCTGTCGCCCGTCAGCTCGGTATCGCTGGCCGAAACCGCCGAGCTAGGCCAAGTATTATCGAGCGCAAATTGTGCCGATAATGTGTGCCATGCATGACCGAGACTGGCCTCAGCATCGTCAAGCGCAGCGCGGCGGTCGTTCTGGCGCGCTTCGCTGAGCGAGGCAACATTGAGCCTTGTGCCGACCGAACCGGCAAGCACTGAGATAAGCACGATGAAGCCGATGGCAAGATAAAGGGCGAAGCCTTCTTCACCGGTTTTGTCGTGCTGTGAATTGGGTGTCATATTTATCTCAAAATCCGGTTTAATAATTGGTCATGGCAAACATATTGAAACGACGACGCACGACAGTGCTTGTGGTTTCGTCTGTCCCCGGCACGATTTTTTCTAGTTCCAACCGCATATCGAGTGTGTAGTCACTGCCATCGCTATCGGTAAAAATCAGGGTGCGGATAATCGGCTCGCTAATATCAACCCAGCCATTTTCATTTGATGCCACTGTGCAGTTAAAATTATTTTCAATGCGCTCCTGCAAGCGTTTGTCGCGCACACGAAATTCACGTTGTTGTCGGCTCGAAGCATCTAAATCATAACAAAACTGAACATGGCCTGAGCTAACAATCTGATAGGCTTGGTTTTCGGGCAAATTGGGCGTAGCTTCTTTATGTCCCGCCAGCGCCACCCACGGCTCCACAATATCGAATAATTGCTTGCTGCCGACCAAGAGGTCAGTTTGCGCATTCATGCGCTCGCTCTGCGTATTAAGATTGGTCATCACCGCCATCAGCGCGGCTGAAATAATGCCGATAATCGCCAGCGTGGTGGTCAGTTCAACAAGCGAAAATCCACTATCATGTTTTTGCATGGTCTCAGGGTCTAAACCGATTGGGCAAACTCGCGCGCTTTGAGCACATAAACCTCAGGCGCGATAAGTCCGGCTTCATAAAGCTCGCGCAGCGCCAGCATATTGCGCTCGATTTCGGCCAAACGCGCACATTCAGCCGCTGCGTCTCGGGTGCGCGCATCGGGCGGAGGGGCGTCCGGCGCGGCAAATTCGGCCGGTTGTTTCTTGTCGCGATGCAACCATGAGGCGCTGAAAAAACCCGGTTTGCGCGGTGGTGGTGCTTCGCCGACTTTGGGAATGGTGATGTCGTCCACATCGCTCATCACATCTTCGTCAATATCAAACTGGTGCGCGGCAGCGTCATCAAGCTGGTCGGGCGTGGTCGCATCAACCTCAAATTCCATTGCGTCCATTTTACCGGTTTCGCCGCTTGCCATACCGGCAGACGGGTCATCAATCATCGATAATTCGATATCGTCTTGCATCTCAGCTTGCTCGGCAGCATCGCCCATTTCGAGGCTTGCTGGCGCTGTGGCGGCATTTTGAGCAGCCCGCCTGCGGCGCATCATAACGACCAATACCAACAGCACGGTTATCGCCACAGCAGCAGCAATAAAAGTCGTGCCGTGTAGCTCAAACATACGATTGACAATGCGCAGAGTGCGATCCATAGGCTAGACCTTAAGGCAAAAAATGATGATTCTCACGCGAAAATTGACCCTAAATTAAATCTCAATCTGCATAAAATCGCGCGTCACAAAACTGTTTGGCAGCATCTGCTTGGCGCGCGTCTCAATATCCAAAAGCATCTCGTCAGAGCGCTCCGGTTCATGGTGAAAAATACCGAATTGAGCGACGCCTGCCGCTTGTGCCAGACGCACCCCTTCTTGCCAAGTGGAGTGCCCCCAACCATGACGTTCCTCGAACTCGCTATCATCATATGTGCAGTCATAAACCGCCAAATCAACGGCCTGCATAAAGCCAATCAGCTCTTGGTTCGGCGCGTCTTTTGTGTGCTCGGTATCGGTTGCGTAAACAAAGTTTTTGTCGTGCGCCGTGGCCTTGAGCGCATGCGCGCCGCCCGGATGCGGTATCGGCAGCGAGCTGATGTGCAAATCGCCGAAATCGACGCTTTCGCCTTCAGCATGATGAATGAATTGCACGTCAGCCGTAAAATCATTGAGGCCGATGGGAAAAATCGGGCGGCTCAAATAGCTGTCCAGCGCATCGTGCAGGCTGGTCTCATTATCGCCGAAACTGTGCAGTCGCACTGTCATGTCTGCATCGAATAGCGGTTTGAAAAATGGCAGGCCGCAAATATGGTCGGAGTGAAAATGCGAAAAGCAAATATCAACCTCTTTGCGCCCCGTCTGCGCCAATTCGGAGCCCAGATGAATAAGCCCTGAGCCGGCATCAAATATCACGAGGCTATCGCTCGCATGCACGCCAATGCACGACGTATTGCCGCCAAACAAGCGATGGTTCGGCGTGTTCATCGGCAGCGAGCCGCGTGTTCCCCAAAAGACCAATTTCATGAGCGTTCCAAAGCCTCCCCAAAGCCCAATTTGAGTATCTCGTTCATTTCGTTAGGGCGATATAATGCCCGTCCCAATCTGCTCTGGGAGGGTTTTCCCGATACGCCTTTATACGA